>JACDCM010000502.1 GCA_013817545.1 Gemmatimonadaceae bacterium
AACTCGAGCCTCGTCCCGTCGTCGAAGAGGAGGGCCGACACGCCTCGCACCGTGATCTGCTCCGCGGAAGCGCCAGCGGGTTGGACTCCGTCGTACAGCCCGAGATTTCGGCCGCACGCGGGCCAGATCTGGATCTCGGCCGGCGGCGCACAGCCGGCGTCGTCACCCGCAACGCAGTCTCCGTAGACGAAGGAGACATAGTCCGCGGTGTCTTCGCGTCGGAGAGCCGCCACGAGCGGGAGGCCGTCGACGCGCTCGCCGGCGTTGTACAGCGGGAAGCTTTGGAGCGCCGCCGAAGGCTGTCCGCCTCCGGCGGAGACCGAACCCACCAGCGCGAGCCCAAGCGCGAGCATGACCGCCGCCATCGACCACGGGTGCGTCACAGGTGGTCTCTCCGGGAAGTCCGGTGCTGCTTCGAGCGAAAACCGAGCAGCGCTAGGACGCAGGGAGCCTCGACATCAGTAGATATCGGGGCGAGGTTTCGGGGCCCCCAGGAAGTGCGCAGCACTTTCTGGGGCAGGACGGAGGACGACGCGGTGCGAAGCGTTTGCAGCCGTCCAAGCGGTGCCGTACTTTCCGGAGCGACCACTCAGTGACTCACTTGATGGAGCTGGATGAATGCAGTCCAGCCGTCCGAGGCGGCGTAGTCGCCGTCGCATTGCTTGAAGCTCTGCGTGTTCCCCCACCACACCCGGTACGAGGGGTGCCCGGCGCTCGTGAATTGCCTCACGAGCTCGTCACGTGCCTGGTCGAACCCGCTACCGCCTGGGCCGTCGGCATCGACCGCATGTCCACAGGGAACGGGAAAGAGCACGTGGTCCTCGTGGTGAGCCGCCGCCGTCGCCGTCCAGCCGAGCGCCGCATCCGGATGCTGACCGCGCAGACGGACATGGAACCGCGAGCCCTGTCCGCTCGCGCGCTGCGTGTGCATCGCCCCACACCCGCCGTGATCCGTGAAGGACTGAGCCGACCCCGAGCCGGCAGTCCAGCCCGTGTGAGACTCGACCTGGCTCTCCGCCCGTCCCCAGGTGCCCCAGGCCGTGTAGACGACGTTGATCGGATCGATGCGGTTGGTCGCACTCGCCGGACAGGCTTTGTGCGTGTACCGGTCGGCCGCGTCGAAGTGGGCAAGCGCGGGTGTGCCGGCGAGCGCTCCAGCCGAAGCCACCAGCACGACGAGGGCGAAACGAAGCATGTCTCGAGCGTAGGGGCAGTTCTAGCAACCGCGTGTGTCAACTTCGTGCCGAAACCTTCACGGCACCACGAGTCGATCGAGCAAAGGCGGACTGCGCGCAGACCTAGAAGACGTCGACCGGAGTGCCGATCTCGACGAAGCGGAACACGCGCGCGGCGTCGCCTTTCGGCAGCCGCACGCAGCCGTGGGAGGCCGGGTACTCCGGCACGTGGGGGTACTGGTGCGTCGCAATGCCTCCGACGAAGTACGCCGCATATGGCATCCACACCCGGAACGGCACCGACCAGGACATGGTCTCCTTGCGGTAGATCCGGAACGAGCCCGAGGGCGTTATCCCGCCTGCACCGGTAGAGGTGTGAACCGCGCGGACGACCTCCCCGTCCTCGATCAGCAAGAGGACGCCAAGGTCGCGGTGGATCTCGATCCTTCGACCGCTCCCGGCGGATCGAGGCCGCGGGAGATCAGCCTTCACGAGCGCAACCTGGGTCTCGCCGGTCACCGTGCCGGTGCGCGAGAGCCCCTCCCAGCCCTGGAAGGCTGTGACCGACTGCGTTGTGGCGTAGTCGAACGACCCGTTCACGTCAGCGCGAGAGAGATAGCCGAGCTGCCACAGCCGCAGCTGCACGCCACGGACGCTGTAGGCGTATCCCTTTTCGCCCGCGCGGGCGCGCCAAGCGCCCGGGCGCACGCCCAGCCGGAGCACGGTCGCCAGCCGGCCTTCGGCCGAGATCGAGGCGTACGTCTGCACGCCGTCAAGCCGCGACAGCGTCCACGCGATCTGCGCCAGCCTCGTTCGCGTCGTCGCAGCCGTTCCGGGCCCGAAAAGCGACCGGGAAAAGCTCGCGACCCAGACTTCACGCTTCGTGCGCAGCGAACGCAGCCGCACTCCCGGCCGGATCGCCGTATCGATCCCTCGCGCGCGCTCCGTGCGCGTGGGCCCTTGGGTGAGCTCGCGCAGCGCATGCTGCGCCGGCGCGACTCCTCGCGGCACCATGCGTTCGACGCGGACAAGCCTGCCGTTGCGCACGAAGCCGACGTCGACGGTCTTGGGAGCGGCTACGAGGACGCGCGCCGCTCTCTTCGACACGACGGCGGCGGCGGGAGCCCCCGACGGCTCGAGGTCGACCGCGAGCGTTCCCGCGACGGCGAGCAGAAGGGTGACGAGCATCAGTCGCATTTTGCGGAGAATTCTTCGTGATGCCACTCGAAACGCCTGCACAGCTCGCGAAGTGAACGGCGAGGTCCGACAGTGGGGGTTCAGGTACCGCGCCTCGAACGGGGTGCGTCGCTGGGCTGTCCTCATTGCCCCGGCGCAGTACGGGCCGAGCAGTTCCTCGCCGCCCCTCCCGCTCGTCATCTCTCCCCACGGTCGTGGTGTGCGAGCCCGGACGAACGCACGTCTCTGGGGAAGGCTCCCCGCGCTCGGCGACTTCGCCGTAGTCTGCCCGGGCGGAATGGGTCGCAGGCTGCCGCTCCACTCCTGGGGTTGGCGCGGCCAGATCGACGATCTCGCCCACATGCCGTCGATCCTCCGAGGGTCGCGGCCCTGGCTGCGGATCGACCAGCAGCGTGTCTATGCGGTGGGCGGCAGCATGGGAGGACAGGAGACGCTCCTGCTCCTCGGTCAGCACCCAGGTCTGCTCGCAGGCGCAGTCGCCTTCGACTCGGTCACCGACTTCGGGCTTCGCTACGAGCAGTTCGCGCGCAGCCCGCGTGGGCGCAC
>JACDCM010000503.1 GCA_013817545.1 Gemmatimonadaceae bacterium
TTCAAAAACTTGACAATCAGAATATCCCCTGCGTGTAACTCGTTCCCATCCGATCGGAGGGCCTGCAAACTTCTCGATGGCGATTGTTCCGAGAAGCTCTTCTTTCGTGGTTCACCTATGAGACGCCATCCAGCCCCGGACTCGTGGCATGTCCCATCGGTTCCTCGGGAGACCGCATCGGACTGAGCATCCTGGCAACGGCTTTGACGGCGATGGTGCTGGTTCACTGGGAAGGCTCGCCGCTGCCGTGGGTCACGACGCTGGCCGCGACCCATCATCAAACGGTCTCCCGTGAGCTTGAACTACAAGGCGCGACGCTCTTTGAGCAACTTCGATTTGGCGGGCTGACCTGGATCGTCGCACTCGCAGCCGTCGTGCTGCTCCCCGTCGTGCTTCCGTGGGGTCTCGCCTTTTCGCTCACGGTTCCGGCGCTCACGGACGCAGCCGCCCTGCGGGACCGAGCGGCATCCGCAACGAGCACAGAGTCCATTCTCAACGACATTCGACGCTCCCCCGATCTGATCGAACGGGACAGCGTTTACCTGGGGCGCGTCGTCGCCGACGGCAGTCCGAGCTTGGTGCCGCGCGGCATCTATCAGGAGCACGCGCATGGGCTGGGCGACAGCGGTTCGGGAAAGACCTCGCTGTTTCTCTGCCCGTTGATCGAGCAACTGGTTCGCGGAGGCGATTGCAGCGTGATCGTGCTCGATCTCAAGGCGGACACGATGGAACTTCTCGCCACGCTGCAAACCGCCGCGGAAGCGGCACACCGTGACCGAGGTCTGCGGATGCCGCTCAAAGTCTTCTCGAATCAGGCGAAGCGGACGTTCGGGTTCAATCCGATGACCCAACCGTTCTGGTCCAAGTTCGATCTCTTCACGCGAACGGACATTCTCTGCGGAGCGACGGGCCTCACTTACGGCACTGACTACGGCATGGGCTACTACAGTTCCGCGAACGCCGCGATTCTCTACCACACGCTCAAGACCTATCCCGAAACGACGACCTTCCGGGAACTGGCTGAGGCCATCGGCACGGTCATCACCACGGCGAAGAAACGGGATCTCAACCCGGAGATTCGTAAGGCGGGCGTTCACGTCCAGGAGTTGATGAAGCGGCTCGCCGCTTGCGAACCGCTCAACGTCACGGCGTCGTCAGGACATGACGCGGAGGCGGTGGAGGAGGGCATCGATCTCACACAGGCTTTTCAACTGCCGCAACTCCTCTACTTTCATCTCTCGGCCACGCTTTCTCCCAGCGGCGCTCCCGAGATCGCGCGGCTCGTGAACTACATGCTGCTGGCCGCCGCCACTCAGACGGAAAGAAAGCATCCGGTGTTTCTCGTCATCGACGAGTTTCAACGGATGGTGGCCAGCAACCTGGAATTCATGCTGCAACTGGCCCGCAGCATGGGCGTCGGCGTGATCCTCGCCAATCAGAGCATGGCGGATCTCAAGAAATCGACGACGAATCTCATTCCTGCCATCGAAGCCAACTGCCGGTTGCGGCAATGGTTTTCGGTGTCCTCCAGCGAGGATCAGAAACGTCTGATCGATGCCAGCGGTTTGGCCGTCGATTATGAGCGGAGCCGTTCCGTCACGACCAACGCCAACGGGGAACAGTCGGTCTCTCGGTCTCTGAAAGAAACGGTCGTTCCACGTCTCACGTTGAACGACATTCTGCTGACCAGCGACCATCCCTTTCGCAGCATTCTGCGAATCAGTCGCGGATCGGGCTACGCCCAATACGGCGGATTCCCGGTCGTCATCGAGTCTGAATTTCACATCTCTCAGGACGAGTACGACCGCCGCCGCAAACTGCCCTGGCCGCAACTCCCCGGTTCGTTCCTGCCGGGAAGTGCTCCGGAAGGGAATCAGCCGCATGGCGCTTCGTCGTCTCCGTCCGCTCCGCCCACGGGGCCGCAGTGGTCGGAAGAAGTCATCGGTCCCGCGACGACACCCTTGTCGGAGGCGGATTCCGCTTCCTTGGCGTCTCTCTTTGAAGAAATGCAGCAGACGACGCCCGCTCCTTCCCCCCGTGGACGGAGGAAGCGCTCATGACGATTCCCCTCACCACACGAGACCATGACATCTGTCTCGCCCTCACTCAGCGAGTCCGTCTGCTGACCGTGCCACAGGTCGCCGCCGTCTGGTGGCCCGAGACGACGGCATCGAGGACTGTTCATCGTCGCTTGGAACACCTTGCGCGGCAGGGCTGGTTGGAACGCCACGTCGTCAACGCCCGTCCCTTGCTGCCGGTGACGAAGCCGCTTGCCGCTTGGGCACCGGGGAAGCGCGAACCCGACGCCGAACGAATCGCCGAGGCCACCCAGAGCCGCTGGACCTTACCTGCGGAGCCAACGGAAATCGTGGTGGCCACGGCCCGCACCGCTTGCCTGCTGGGAAGCACGGCGAAAAGTCTGCCGCCACCGGAACACCGAGATCACGATCTGCGGCTCTCTGCCGTGTATGTCCACTACCGCCTGAAGCATCCCGAACTGGCCAGCCTGTGGTTGGGAGAACACGCGCTCTCGAAGGCGGGCTTCCGCGTGAAAGACCCCGACGCGTTCCTTCTCGATGCCCACCGCCGCGTGCTGCGCGTGATCGAATCCGCCGGACGCTACGGCCCCCAACAAGTCGAGAGTTTTCACCAACACTGTGTCGAGTTCGACCTTCCCTACGAACTGTGGTGACGCGATGCGAAGCAATGCCAGCTTACAAATCTGTGATACGGCGCTGACAGCGGAGGCCGATGCGCTTCTGCATCATCTGGCTCGCTATCGGCTGAGTGTCATGACTGCCGTCGAGCGGCTGCCGGAATTCGTATCCTGGCGGACGCGCCGCATCAAAGCGGTGCTCCGGACGTGCGAACGCCAATCGCTGATTCGTGCGAGTTGGCTGCATCAAGG
>JACDCM010000141.1 GCA_013817545.1 Gemmatimonadaceae bacterium
CGCGCCACTTCCCGATTTCGGCAGCGACAGGTAGCCGGAGGCGCTTCGGCCGTTGGCGGGAAAGGAGATGAGCATGCGAGGCAGGGATGTTGAGGAGAATGAACTGCGGATTGCGGATTGCGGATTGCGGATTCTGCACTGATAACTGACGCCGTTACATCACGACTCGAAGTTCGAAGTATGCGGGCGAAGTGAATTGTTATTTCTGATGCACTTCGCAGGTCTTATTCCAGCAATGCGATTACGCAGCACGTGATCACCAATCCGCAATCCGCAACCCCCAATCCGCAGTCCATCTGGCTTACCTGACCCCGAACGTCAGAGTCGCCCACTTGGACTCGTAGTCAATCTCAGCTTCGGCTACTTCGCGCATGCTTATGAACTTGACGTACCACCGTCCGCGCGATGTGATCCTGATTCGCGCGATGCCGTTCGCGTCCGAGCGGGTAGAGCGCTGGGGAAGTCGCTTGTTGCCTGCCTGGCCGCCGGCGAGAACAACAACGTTAGCGGCAGGCGATCCATCAACAAGGCATTGTACTTCGAGCACGCTCCCCACTGGCACATCGTACGGATTTACCATCGGCACGATCTCCGCGGGGTAGTCCAGGGGCGTTTTGTAGCTGTCGGACTTCTCTGTGCCCACCTGAAAAACTGCCTTGACGTGCTTGGCGTACCGCTCGCGCGATTCCTTGCCGAGTTGTCCATTCTTGCGCCGCATCTCGACGATGTCGCCAAGCCCCTCCTCGCGGAGGTAGCTGTTGAAATCCTTGCCGGACAGCTTCAGATCCCTCGGATTGGTCGAGACCCCCAGAACGTACGTACCGGGGGCGCCCGTCTTTACCTCGAGATAGGCTGTGTCACCTGTGTCGCTCCAGCCGAAGTCGCTCACGTGCTGGATTCCGGAGGTTGCAACGATGCTCACGTCGCGCACCCTGTCACGCGTCACGGAGTTCTCACTATTCCGAAATGTCCCGTTCAGGAGCGGTACCCGGATGGCTGTGTTTGGCGAGACCCAGTACGCGTCGAGTTTCAGAAACAGGTCGTGCGCGGTGAGAGCAGCCGCGGTGGCACTGAGAAGCGCCAGCGTTATAACCGCCGTGCGTGTCATTTTCATTCTGGCCTGCCAGGGCGAAGGTGGGCAATCATGGGCATTCCTCCTTTGGGACGTAGCGTGAAGCTCGGATCCAGAGCGACCGTATGCTCCGGCGCAAGGCGAAGTCGCCACTTCTGCCCGATGGCCGCGAGCAGAAGAACCCCCTCAGTCCACGCGAACTGCTCTCCGATGCATTGACGCGGACCGCCGCCGAAGGGGAAATAGGTGAAACGTGGCCGCTCGGCAACAGCTTCGGCTGTCCACCGCACCGGGTTGAAATGTTCGGGATCGTGGAAATAACGAGCGTCCCGCTGCGTAATGAATGGACTCATGATCACAATGGTGCGCGAGGGGATCTCGTAATCGCCGAGCGCGAAAGCCTTGATGGCCCGGTAACCCAGCACCCATGCCGGCGGGTAGAGTCGTAGCGACTCGGCGAACACCATCCGAGTGTACGGAAGACGGTGAACGTCCGCCATGCCGGGCAGTTGCCCTTCAAGCGCGCTATCCACTTCAGCATGCATCCGTGCCTCTGCGTCTGGATTCCGAGAGAGAAGATACGCCGTCCAGGTTAGCGCATTTGCCGTAGTCTCATAGCCAGCGAGAAGTATGGTCATTATTTCATCGCGCAGCTGACTGTCAGTCATTCGCCCCCCGTCGCCTTCGGTGTCCTGTGCCGCCATGAGCATGGACAGGAGATCCCCGCGATCGCCGAGCCGAGCTCGGCGTTCGGCGATGATCCTGAAGATGGTGTCGTCCAGCCTGCGGCGCGCGGCCTTGAACCGCAGCGTCCATGGGAGCGGGAGGTGGTCCATCAACTCCGAGAATGGAAGCAACGCGAGGTTGAAGACGTCGAACGCCGCGGTGAGCGATTCACCGATCTCCCGCGACTCGCCCTCTACATCCGCATCGAAGAGTGTCTTGCCGGCAATGCCAAGCGTCAGCCGCGTCATCTCCTGATGAATGTCGATGGCGGCTCCATCGATCCAGCGATCGCGAGTACGGGCAGCGTGCTCTACCATCACTCTCGCGTACCCTTCTATCCGCTCACGATGGAACGCCGGCTGCGCCAGACGACGCTGCCGGAGGTGGAAAGCCCCCTCGCTGGTGAGCAGCCCTTCCCCGAGCAGCACCTTGGCGCGCTCCAGGCCGCGTCCCTTCGTAAAATTCCGGTTATCTGTCACAAGTATTTGTTTGGTGTATTCGGGATTATTGAGAATGACGAAGTGCTGATTTCCGAGGCGGATGTGCGCAATGTCTCCGTAAGTGGCGAGGCTGCGGAGAAAGCCGAGCCGGTCGCGCGCAAAGGAGACCAGATGCTGGCCGGGATAGCGAGCGCGTGGGCCGGGTGGGAGTTTGGCGGTGGGGGGTGGCACGCTGGTAGATATAGGAGAAAGGTCGGGTGAGTGGGAGACGAGGTGAGTGAAAGGGTTTTTCTATGAAAATCGATGTGGTGGGTGGTCAGATTAGCGCCTCTGCCAGTGCCCAGTGACAGTCCTCAGGGGCAGTGGCCAATCACGGTCGCAGTTTCAGTCTCGAGTGGTCAGGGCAGACACCAGTCCCGGTCGCACTGTCTGCGCAGCGGCCGGGTTCAGCTTTCAAGGGAAACGCGTTCCACAGTTGGCCTCGTTCCCAGTCGCCAATACATTATGCTATCGTTGGGCACTGCGCTCGGCAGTCGCACGAGGCACGCGAGCGCGACTACTTCTTCGCGCTCGCCAGGTGGGTGTGGGAGCTTGGGTGGGCTACTGCGCGGTAGTACCGGCAGAAACGCATCGGGATTACCCGACATCTTCAACGCGTGTAGACTGATTCGCAGAAGGGTTTGAGAGTTCCGGGAGATAACGCGTCGGCGGCACTCGCACTACAGGACACAGACCGCAGTTTACGAATCGCCAGTTAGAGATTACTAATTACTGCACCGCTACATCGTTCAAGAGGTGAGATGGCGAAACGGAAGAGTATTGTGCTGGTGGGGGTGCTCTGGCTTCTCGCGCTGGTGCTATTTGTGGTGTTGTTCGTCACGTACAACGACACGCGAATGTCGCATCGCTCAACCGGCTTCCCGTATATGCCATTGTACGGGGCGATGACGTGGTGGTTCTTCCTTGTGATCCCGCTCATCGGTTGGACGTGGGGCTACTTCAACGATTTGAAGGACACCGGGGTCAGGGATCAGCCATCCGAAGTTAGAATTCGGGAGACATCGAGCAGCGAGTGATTCCGCAGGTGCCCGATGCTGATCTCCCTCGAGGGGTGTTTCGCGTGACCTCTGAGCCCCGCTCGTCGCCGCCTGCAGGAGTATCTGTGCGGAATCTGCTACCTGCGGTGTACCGGGAGCTTTTTGAGTACGCACTCGACGCGTATCTGATCACGGACGAGGGCGGTGTAATCCGCGCGGGAAGCGACGCTGCGGCGGCACTGTTAGGAGTTCCGCGCCACGCGCTGGAAAACTGCTCAATTGCGCTGTTTCTCGATGAAGACGCGCAACGCGATTTCCTCGGCAAGCTTTCCCTGCTTCGGGAAGTGCATTCCCGGAAACGATGGTTGTTTCGTGTTTGTCCGCGCACAGGCGCTCCTTTTGTTGGTTCGCTGACAGCCACTGCCATACACCGGCCGGACGGATCGCTTGTGGGGCTGCGGTGGGAGATTCACAACATCGCGGCCGAACACCGCCTGGAGGAAGCACAACACTTTCTTGGCGAGGCGAGCCGGGCGCTCGCGGCTACGCTGGACTACCATGATAGCCTGGCGACCCTCGCGCGGCTTGCTGTGCCGCAGATAGCGGATTACTGCCTCATTCATGAAGTGGAGGAGAACGGGCACATCAAGCAGGTTTCGGCGACAGCCGCGGCGAGTGAGAAAGAATCCATGCTGCACGAGCTCGCGCAGCTTAAATTTCCCGATCCTGCCGATCCCCGCAGCCTGCTTGCAGCAGTGCTACGTACCGGCGAGCCAGTACTTTTTGAAACGCTGCCACCTGAGATGGCTGCCTCCGTGAAGGCGGAGCCGCGCGTGCTGGAGATTCTCGCGGCACTTGGCCCAAGGTCGCTCATCATCGTACCCCTCAAGGCGAGAGGGCATACGATAGGGGCTATTTCGCTCGCCACGTCGGAGTCGGGCCGCCGGTACAGCGAGCAGGAGCTCGAGCTGGCCGAAGAGCTTGCTCTTCGCGGGGGAATGGCAATCGACAATGCACGCCTGCACCGAACAGCGGAGAAGGCAAGCCTGGCAAAAAGCAACTTTCTCGCGGCGATGAGCCACGAGCTTCGAACCCCGCTCAGCGCGATCTTCGGTTACGCCGAACTTCTGCACGACGAAATAGTCGGCCCCGTGAACACTGTCCAAAAGGAACAGCTCGGCCGAATTCGCGCGAGCGGCGAACACTTGCTGGAGCTGGTGGAAGAGATTCTTACATTCGCGCGAATGGAGTCGAGGCAGGAGCGGGTCTTTGCGGAAGACGTCAGTGTGGCTGAGCTGGTGGATTCGGCTTGCGTGCTGATGGAGCCGCTTGTGCGCAAAAAAGGGCTTCGTCTGGAGGTGCGGACGCCCAACACAGGCGCGCGAATGCAGACCGACCCCAGCAAGCTGCGGCAGATCCTCTGCAACCTGTTGGGGAACGCGGTGAAATTTACCGACAAGGGGCACATCGAGCTGGCCGCATGGATGGATGAAGGCCGCGCCGTTTTCGAGGTTTCGGACACAGGCATCGGGATCTCACGTGATGATCTCGATCACGTTTTCGATCCTTTTTGGCAGGTGGAGCAGAGTGCGACGCGCCGCGTGGGCGGCACGGGGCTGGGTCTGAGCGTGGCGCGCCAGCTTGCGCGGCTGCTGGGAGGGGATGTGAGTGCTGAAAGCAGGGTGGGAGAAGGGAGCCGGTTTGTGGTGTGGATGCCGGGCAGCAAGTAGGGAATCGGGAATCGGGATTGGGGAATCGGGAATGAATTGAGGATAGGAACCCGAGCTGCCTCTGTGCGAAGTTGCTATTCGCCTCCCGCCGCCCATACATCGATTCCCTATTCCCGTTTCTCGTTGTAAGTACCCACTTGCTTACACGCCTGTTTCCATTACTTTGCGCCCACCATGGAAATTCGTGAAAAACTTCTCGCGGCTGCAGCGAGCGTGTACGCCGAATCAGGATACCGCGGCGCTACTACCCGGCGCATTGCTCAGGAAGCCGGCGTCAATGAAATAACGCTCTTCCGTCACTTCGGATCCAAGGATGCCTTGATTCTGGAGGCTACTCGCGAGCACGGCGTGAGCTGCATGCCTCTCAATCTGCTACCACTGGAACCATGCGATCCGGAGCGCGAGCTGATCGGCTGGTGTCGAGCGCACTTCGCGTTCATGCACGAACGGCGTTCGCTCATCCGCACCGCGATGGGCGACATGACAGAGCGTCCGGACATGGCTCGTGGCGCGGCAAACTGTCCGGCGCAACCCGCTCTGGAGTTGCGCGCCTATTTCGAGCGATTGCGGGAACGCGGTCTCGCGTCGAATGATTTCGATGCGCATGCGGCCACCTGGATGCTCATGGCGGCGGTATTCGCCGACGCAATGTGGCGCGGGATATTGCCAGAGATGTACGGAGATTCCTCTGACAAGGCGCTCGCAGCCTACGTACGCCTTGCGATGCGTGCCATCGGAGTACCTGCATCGAAGCAAGCGAAGAAGAAAGCAGGGGTGCGAAAACGATTGGCGCGCGCTGCCACGGCGCTATTGCTCACCGTGCTTGCCGCGGGCAACCTCACAGCGCAGACGACGGGTGATCGGCAAGTCAACGTATCGTCAGGCACCAGTCAGACACGTGCTCTTTCTCTCGACGAAGCGCTCGGCATCGCTGAGCGTGCGAGCGAGAACGTTGCAATTGCGCGGGCGGGCGTCACTCGCGCTCGTGGTGAAGTATACCGGGCGCGGAGCGAATACTTTCCGCAGCTCGCGGGCTCGCTCTCCTACACTCGGACACTGGATTCGGAGTTTCGCGGACTTGACACCGGGCCGGTCGACTCGCGGGCTGCTTGCCGCCCGTTTGTACCCGCCGGCACGCTGACGGCGGAACAGCGTCTCGACAGTCTCGAGCGGGCGCTCACCCTCGCGACGGACTGCCGCGCATCCGGAGGCGGTTTCGATTTCAGCAGTCTGCCGTTCGGCCGCGCCAACAACTACACGCTGGGTCTGACCGGTTCGCAGACGCTCTTTTCCGGTGGGCGAGTCGCAGCCCAGACTGGCGCCGCCAATGCGGGACGGCGCGCAGCGACCATCACGCTCTCATCGGCGCGCGCGCAGGTGATCCTCGATGTTACGCAGGCGTATTACGACGCTGTGCTCGCTGGCCGATTGTATGTCATCGCCGTGTCGACGCTCGAGCAGTCCGAGACCACGCTGCGTCACACTCAGCTGGCGCGGCAGGTCGGAACGCAACCGGAATTCGACCTTCTCCGCGCTCAGGTAACGCGCGACAACCAGCGTCCCGTAGTCGTTGCGAGGCGCACCGATCGCGAGTTGGCGTATCTCAGGCTCAAGCAGCTGCTCGACCTGCGCCTCGATCAGGACGTCGTGCTTACAACCGGACTCGGCGACAGTGTCACCGTCGCGCCAACTCGCCTCGCTTCCCTTGCTTCTTCGACCCTTGATACGGCAGCCAGTGCCCGCGCGCCCGTTCGGCAAGCGGCCGAGAATGTCGCCGCACAGGAAAACCTCAAGCGCATAGCGCGAGCGCAGCGGCTACCGACGCTCAGCGTGTCCTCTGTCTACGGTCGCGTTGGATATCCAATAGGGGGCCTGCCATCGCTGGGCGATTTTCGGACAAACTGGACGGTGGGCGTCAACCTGTCCGTCCCGATTTTTACTGGCGGTCGTATTCGTGGCGATGAGATGGTAGCAGATGCGAATCTGACCGAGGGTAGGCTACTGCTCGAGCAAACTCGCGAGTTGGCTGAGCTCGACACTCGCAGCGCTCTTGCCGAGTTGGAGGCGGCGGAGGCGAGCTGGGAGGCGAGTGGCGGAACCGCGTCGCAGGCGGCTCGCGCATACAACATCGCCGAGATCCGGTACCGCGAAGGAATATCTACCCAGACGGAGCTGTCTGAGTCCCGCATTCTGCTACAGCAGTCGCAGGCTAACCGCGCTGTAGCCTCGCGTGACCTGCAAGTTGCGCGTGCACGTGTGGCTCTGATCTCGGAACTCCCACTCGGCGCATTTGGGACGGGCCGTTCCGCAGCCGGCACGTCGCAACAGTCGGCGCCACAAAACGGACAACAGCAGCGGTCACGTCAGGCCGATGCTTCACAGGCAAGCCAGACCGGAACGGGGTTACCATGAGGATCGGAAGAGTGGTGCGGTTGTCGGTGGTCACGGCCTTGAGTGCTCTCGCGGTTGGCGCATGCAAGAGTAATGAGACCGCGGACGCCGCCGAAGCGAACAGCGTCGTCACCGTCAAGGTGGGAAAGGAAAACGTCGTTGTCGTCGAGCAGGCGGAACTGAAGAGCGGGCCAGGTATTTCGGGATCCCTCGCGCCTCGTTTCGAGGCTACTGTGCGGGCCGAAGTTGGCGGCGCTGTGTTGCAGACATTCGCCGAACAGGGGCAAGCGGTGCGAAAGGGGGCGCTTCTGGCGCGCATTGATGAAACCGGATTGCGGGACGCTTTCCTGTCGGCTCGCGCGGCAGTGCGTACAGCGGAGCAAAGTGCTACCGTCGCTCGGCGGAATGAGGAGCGCTCAGCGGCGCTTGCTGGCGCGGGAGCAATTGCGGATCGGGATCTCGAGATGTCGAAGTTGAGCGTGTCGAGCGCTGAATCCCAGTTGGCTGATGCGCGTTCGCGCTTCGCAATGGCTCAGCAGCAGCTCACCCGAACGGAGATCCGCGCACCGCTCTCGGGAGTCGTCAGCGACCGGCCCGTGAGCGCGGGTGATGTCGTCCAGCCGGGCGCGGCACTGTTCACAGTGGTGGACCCGTCGCGCATGAAGCTCGAGGCATCGGTGCGAGCGGAAGAACTGAGCCAACTGCGCGCGGGTGCACCCGTCGAGTTTTCGGTGAATGGCTATCCAGGGCGCACGTTCACTGGTCAGATCGCGCGCGTAAACCCGGTGGCCGACCCTGCCACGCGGCAGGTACGCATAACGGTGGAAATTCCCAACACCGGCGGACAGCTTGTCGCCGGACTGTTCGCGGAGGGTCGGGTAGCCAGCGAAACGCGCTCGGGATTGGTGGTTCCTGTAACCGCGGTGGATGTGCGCGGCCTGCAGCCATCGGTTACGCGCATAAGGAATGGCAAGGCGGAAAAGGTGACGGTAGCGCTGGGTCTTCGCGATGAAGCAACTGAACGTCTCGAGATTCGCAGCGGTGTGGCGGCCGGCGATACCCTCTTGCTCGGCGCCGCGCAGGGCATCGCGCCTGGCACGCCCGTTTCAGTTAGCACGCCCGCGGACACGCGGACCGCTTCGCCCTGACACGAAGGGAGGGGGGATGGGGGATTGGGAGTGACCTTGTACTCCCGAACCCCCATCCCCTACTCCCACTTCATACCATTCTCGATCCGGTTTCTGCCTAATGTTCATTTCCGATTTCGCGATCAAACGTCCCATAGTCACCATCACCGCGATGGTGGCGTTGGTGATCTTCGGAATTTTCGCGCTGCTTCAGCTGGACACCGACGAATTCCCGGATGTTCAGGAACCGATCGTCATCACGACCATTGTCTACCCTGGTGCGGCACCCGACGTGGTGGAGCGCGAGGTCGTGGAACCGATCGAGGAGGCGATCTCCGGGATAAGCGGAGTAAACAAAGTGCGCTCAAAGTCGAGCGACGGCTTCGCGGTGATCACGGCGGAGTTCAATTTCAACAAGGACCTGGGAGATGCTTCGCAGGAGATCCGCGACAAGATCTCCGAAATCCGGTCAGATCTTCCGGGTGAAATCGAGGAACCGGTGCTCTCGAAGTTTTCGGACACCGATATCCCGGTTTTCTCGATGACGCTGTCGTCCAGGACGCTGAGCAGTGCGGAGCTCACGCGCCTCGCAGATCCCGGCATCACTCGCGAGTTGCGCGGGCTCCCGGGGGTGGCGCAGGTATCAGTCGTGGGTGAGATCGAGCGTGAGCTGACCGTGGAGCTGCGTCCTGATGCTCTACGGGCGGCCGGAGTAAGCGTCGCCGAAGTAGTACAGGCGCTGCAGCTTCAGAATCTTGCGGTGCCGGTTGGGCGGGTGAGTGGCTCGCTCGACGAGCGCACAATTCGGCTCAAGGGCCGCCTTCTCGAGCCCTCCGACTTCAATCAGCTCGTCGTGTCGGAGCGAAATGGGAGCATCATCAGGCTCGGTCAGCTCGCCACCGTGCGCGACGGCACGGAGGAGCCGAGAACCCTTGCTCTGTATAACGGACGCGACGCGATAGGACTCGATGTCCGAAAGTCCAAGGGCTACAGCACGACAGCGGTGAGCGAAGCCGTTCGCGGGCGCATTGACGATATCCGCGCCAGGCTACCTGCCGGCGTGTTGCTCGATGTCGTGCAGG
>JACDCM010000142.1 GCA_013817545.1 Gemmatimonadaceae bacterium
GACGTGAACGGTCTTCTTTTCGCGTTCTATCAACTCGGCCCGCTGCGCTTCCATTTCCTCGCGAGCCTCGAAGTCGTCGCGCCTCTGCACCCGGCGGCCGGTTACGCCGCGCATGGCGGTCATGGTCTTGGAAATGTTGGCGGTCACCGCTTCCTGATCCACGGAACCGCGCTTCTTCCTTCGCTTGCCACCACGTTTGTCGTCGCGTCGCCCAGCCGTTGCACCCGCCGTTGCCCCGGTAGAAGCTCCGCTGGATCCACCAGGCACACCCGTCGCGATGGGCCGGGGAGGCGCGAATGGCACGCCTGAGGCAACAGGCGTTGGACGCTGACCACCGGCTGGCGCACGCGGTGACTGCCAGTCGCGGCTTACCGGAGTCGGGCGCCGGGAAGGCGGCTGTGTATAGGAGCTCGCGCCACCTGCGGGCGGAGCGTGGGGACGAGGAACTATCCGCGCTATTGGCTCGATCGTCACAACGGGCGACTCCACCATTTCATTAGTGGGAGGCGGGTCCGCGACGGTCACTTGCGCCGTCTGCTTTTCGCGTGTCTCGGGTCCGGCTGTCGGAGAAAGCCCGGCTGACACCGGCTCAGCGTCAATTGCCGACGCCATCCCCGCATCCACAAAAGCGATCTTGCTAGCAACCGCGTCCGCTGACGCGGCCGCTTCCACCTCGGCCGCATGCGTCGCCGCTGCTGCTACATCGACTGCCCGGCGTCGCCTTATTTTGGCCCCCGCAGCGGTTGCCGCTGCGGGCTCAGGGGCGCTTTCCACTTCGACCACTGGCTGTTTAGCTGGCTTTGGCAAAGGAGGAGGAGCCGCCGTGGCTGAGCGACGACGACGGGTAGGAGTCGAAGACGGCTTTTCGGCCCGCACACGCTTCTCGCGTTCCCAGCGTGCACGCAGTCGCGCGACCTGATCGTCCGAGATCTCGCTAAGATGGCTTCGAACCGGCACATCCATCTGCCGTAGAAGATTTAGCAGCTCGTCATTTGAGACGCCGAATTCGCCCGCTAGGTCGTTCACTCGCAGCTTTATCAAACCATCCTCCTAATGCGTCCCGCCAAACTTCGACTCCACGATCTCGCGAATTCCGTTAGCGAGATCTCGATCCATGATACCAACTACCGCGGTGGACTCACGGCCCACAGCTCCACCCAATGCAGCCGCGCCCGGTCCGGTAACGCGTGGCACGCCACGCGCATCTAGCAACGGTACGACCTTGTTCAGGCTGTTCTGTGCGGCGTCCGGCGCGACAATCGCCAGAACCAGTTTGCCACGCCGAACAGCCTCTCGCACCCTATCCACACCGACCACTACCAATCCACCACGTAATCCGAGGCCAACGAGCCTGAGCATGCGCTGCTCGGATGCATCGCCCGACACACTATGCGAGCGAGCCGTCCCTGGGTCCCGCCCCGTTACCTCCAGCGCCTGCGGCGGGGGAGTCTTCTCCTCCTTCTTCCGTCAACTCATCCAGCATCGTCATGATTCGATCGGCCTCCTCCGGTGCGATTCCCGGTAACCGGAGAAGATCGTCACGCTCCAGATCGATAATGTCGTTGAGAGTCTTATAACCGGCGTCCTCGAGTACAGCCACCGTCGCCGGCCCAAGCCCTTCTATTTCAGAAAGACTGACATCAGCCGCAGCATCCGTCTCTTCAGGAAGCGGTGCGAACAACGGAGTTTCACCCCCACGCTCGAGCCACTCGCGGCTGGAGTACAGATCTATTTTCCACGCCGTCAACTCTGAAGCAAGCCGTACGTTCTGACCGTTCTTTCCAATCGCCAGAGAAAGCTGGTCCTCGTCGACAACAGCCTGAATCGTCTTGGCTGCCGAATCGCTGAAAACGCGCGCTACCCGAGCGGGAGCAAGAGCCATCTTGGCGAAGCGCTCCGGGTCAGCCGACCACGGCACAATGTCGATGCGCTCGCCGCCAAGTTCGTTTACGACCGCCTGAACTCGCGATCCCTTTAGCCCTACGCATGCACCAACCGGATCGACGGAGTCGTCGCGTGAGAACACCGCGATCTTGGAGCGGAAACCCACTTCCCGAGCGACCGCCCGGATTTCTACAATCCCTTGCTGGATCTCCGGAACCTCGAGCTTGAAAAGTGCCTTGACGAACAAGCCATCCGCGCGGCTGAAAATCAGGCGCGGACCCTTGGGTGTCTCCTCTACGCGCTTGAGAACGGCACGAATCGGCTCTCCCTGATGGAAGTGCTCACGATGATTTTGTTCGCGGTAAGGCATGATCGCTTCCGCCTCACGATACTTGTTCATCATGATCACCAGCTTGCCACGCTCAATCTGCTGAACCTCTCCTGAAAGAAGCTCGCCCACACGCGTCGCAAACTCGTCACGAATGCGTGACCGTTCGCGCTCACGAACGCGCTGAAGAATCCGCTGCTTGGCGGCCTGTGCCGCCATACGCCCGAACTCCGCGAAATCGACTTCTATTTCGACGACGTCGCCCACCTCGAACTCTTCATTGTAGAACTTCGCTTCTTCGAGGGTAATTTCTCGGCTCGCGTCCGTCACTTCACCGACAACGTTTCGCAAACGAACTATCCGAATGTCACCCTTGTCCTCGTCTATATCGATCTCGGCCTGAACGGTGGGGCCAAATCGCTTGGCTAATGCCGCGAAAATGCCATCCTCCAGGAGGCCGTGCAGCTCCGCGCGATCCAACTGCTTTGTGTTGGATATCTCGCGAATCGCCGTAAGTATGTCCCCTGAACTGACCATCGGCCATTTCTCCCAATTACCAGTGAAACGCCAGCCGCGCTTCCTTGACGCTGGCCAACGGTATTCGCTTTTCGTCGCCGCGCAGAGTGCGAACCACAACCTGCTCGCCACTCGGCTCTCCTTCGATTCCCAGAATCTCTACTTCCTCCCTTCCACCCAATGCTTCACTCAGGACGGTAGCTCTGCGTCCCGCAAACCGGCGCCAATCATGCACGTTTCGAAGGGGCCGCTCCACACCCGGCGATGATACCTCCAACACATATCGCTCACCCACTGCCGCGCCAGCATCCAACCGGGCTTCAACCGCACGAGAAACCTTCGCGCAATCGTCGACTGTGACCGCCGAGCCGTCCCGCCTATCGATCCGGATGTCCAGAGCCGGCCGAGAGCGGGAGCCACCCCGCCGCATCTCGACCAAATCGTAGTTCAATCGGTCAAGCTCTTCCGTAACAATCGGTTCCAGCGCGTCCTTCATGCTGCTTCCAAAAAGGGCAAGAACAAAAAAATGTGGGGCATCATCCCCACATTCCAGCGCACAGCGTTTTCGCGCTGCACAGCCGATCGTGAATCTAGACTTGCACTTACCGAGAGTCAAGCCAACGGCCGCGCTACTAAGCCACGATCACGCCCAACTGCCGCCCGTCATCGCCACGACGATGCGAAAAAAAACGATCGTTGTCGCAGCGGGTGCACAAAAGGCTGCTGGAAATGCGCCCCACACCCAGTTTCGACGCCTGCGACGTGAGCAATTCACGGAGATCAACGCGCGCCGGAACCTCTGTATCCTTTCCGGTGAGAAGTCCATACACGTCCGGACTCACCTCATAGCACAGACCACAGATGGCAGGTCCAAGGTGCGCCCTCAGATCCTCGGCAGCGAATCCCCTGGAACGGAACATCTCAACGCCGCGTCCCAGAATGTGGGCGACCGTCCCCCTCCAGCCGGCGTGAAGGATCGCGCTTGCGCCCGAGGGATGGGCCAGAAAGACCGGAACACAGTCGGCTACGGTCACTGCCATGGCCGTGCCTCTCAATGGCGCGAAATGCCCATCGGCAGCTGTGGTGCGGAGCCAGCCTGACCATTCACCGGTATGCGCAACTATGCTATCGCCGTGAACCTGCCTGGCAGTTGCAAAACGCGGCGCCAGAGTCAGCAGCTGGTCTCGCAGCGAATTCCAGCGCTCCATCACAATATTTGCCGGCTCTTCAGTGGCCGTATTGAAGCTTCCCGCGGCTCGCCTTGTTGTGAACGCGGTTACGCCGAAATCGCGAAAGTCGTCGACGGGTTCGGCATCGGTCACGTCTAGCGCCTGCGTTCTTCCGAGCGTTCGATGCTGGCACCGAGTTCGCCCAGTCTTTCCTCAATGCGCTCGTACCCGCGGTCGATCTGACCAACGTTGTGTATGACGCTGGTGCCCTTGGCGCAAAGCGCGGCGAGCAGAATAGCCATGCCGGCTCGAATGTCCGGCGATTCGACTGTTGCACCACGCAGGGCTGAGGGACCTGCCACTATTGCCCGATGTGGGTCGCAAAGCACAATGCGTGCGCCCATCGCCACTAGTTTGTCCACGAAGAACATTCGCGACTCGAACATCTTTTCATGCATCAGGATCAATCCGTTGCACTGCGTTGCGGTCACGATCGCGATGGACATCAGGTCCGCCGGAAACGCGGGCCATGGTTGGTCCTCGAGCTTGGGAACGTGTCCCCCCATGTCGGTGCGTATCTCCCTGCTCTGACCCGCCGGGATGATGAGATCATCCCCCTCTATGCGACAGACAATTCCCAGGCGCTCGAATCCCAAAAGCGTTGATTTGAGGTGTTCCACCCCTGCACTTTCGATACGAATCTCGGAGTCAGTTACCGCGGCAAGGCCGATAAACGATCCGACTTCAATGTGGTCCGGCCCAATTCTGTAACGCCCTCCGCTCAGTTGATGACCACCTTCGATCGTGACTGTGTTGGTGCCGATGCCCTGCATGCGTGCACCTAGAGACACCAGAAAGTGAGCCAGATCCTGCACGTGCGGTTCGCTTGCCGCGTTCCGGAGGATTGTTGTTCCCTTTGCGGCGACAGCGGCAACCAAGGCGTTTTCAGTAGCTGTTACGCTCGGCTCGTCAAGAAAAACATCCGCTCCTCTCAGCTGCTTTGCCCGGATGCTAAATGTATCGGAAATCTCGAACGTGGCACCAAGCTGCTCGAATGCCAGAAAGTGAGTGTCCACGCGCCGGCGTCCGATCACATCACCACCCGGTGGCGGCAGGGTGATTTCTCCACAGCGCGCTACGAGCGGACCAGCCAGAAGGATGGACGCCCGAATGCGTGAGCAAAGAACCGGATCGAGCTGAGAGGCGCGCACTGTAGGCGCGTGAATGTCGAGGCTGTTGCGCGCCGTCCAGTCCGCGGAAACTCCGAGCGTGCGCACCAGCTCGACCAACGTCTCCACATCGCGAATACGCGGAACGTTATCGAGGTGAACGGGCTGATCGGTCAGCAACGACGCCGCTATAATGGGAAGCGCGGCGTTCTTGTTACCGGAGGGGCGAATCGATCCGGAGAGCGCACGCCCGCCTTCGACAGTGAATTGCACGGCGGCCAGGCCTCGTGATTAATGTTGTGTGAGCCAGAACTATCGAGGGTGGCGCAGAAGTCGCGCCAGCACCGATTGACACTCATTATTCAGTTAGTGCCGTTCAGCGATATTTCCCCTGCAATTGCCGCCCCTGATCTCAATGCAGCTCCTTATTGCGGTCATCAACCATCAGGAGAACCTTGACGATGTGCTGGCCGGCTTCGTGGAGTTGGGTATCACAGGAGCAACCATAATCAGCTCCGAAGGCATGGGACGCGTTCTGAGTCACGACGTTCCAATTTTCGCCGGCCTGCGAACGTTGACGGCACGTTCGCGTCCAAGCAATCAAACACTATTCAGCGTTTTACACGACGAAAAAGTTGATGCCGCCATAGCGCTGATCCAGGAAGTCTGCGGGATCGCCAGATCGCCAGGAGCAGGAATAGTATTTACGGTGCCCGTATCCCGTGTCGAGGGACTCGCATCGGAGTTGGAAAGCGAAGTATAGTTTGTGAATGGCCCCCCGTTTGCACTTCCAAATGGCCTGCTCGGTAATGGACACGCTGATGCATAATCCTCACTCTGGCTGAACGATATGACCGCTCTGTTTCAGGCGCAGGTGTTCTTGCTGCTTCAGCAGGCTCCAGCCTTATCCGACACTGTCTTTACAAAGGAGGTCTCGGAGCAGACTGCATTTCAGACTGTCACCAGCATAGCGAGCGGTCTGATGTCGGTTGCACTGCTGGTGCTTACTGTTTTTTTGGTGCCTGCGGCGTGGAATTTCCGAAAGAGCTATGAAAAGATCAACAAGCTTCTCGAACGGGTATACGGTGATATCAATCCCATCGTTCGTCACGTTAGCACCATCAGCGACAACGTTGATTACATCACGACGTCTATCCGGGTTGACGTGCAGCAGGTAAACCGGACCATCGCGGAGGCGAATCAGCGGCTGAATCACGCGCTTGCGCTTTCGGAACAGCGGCTGAACGAGTTCAATGCGCTCCTGCAGGTGGTGCAGCGCGAGGCAGAAGGAGCGTTCATCACGGCTGCCGCGACTGTTCGGGGCGTGCGAGTAGGCGCCGAAACATTCCAGAGCGAGGCGCTTTCAGCCAGCGCACCGCCATTCACAGACCCAGACTACGAGGAATTCTACGATGGAGACGACGACTACCCGACCGAAACCCTCCGCGAGTCGCGGCCGCGCATCCGCCCGCGCACGAGAGGCTGAGACGGCGCGATCCGAAATTCAGCGTGACCAGTTCGACCTTCTTACCGCAATGATCATGGGTGTGGCGCTCGGGACTGCCGCAACCTATCTGTTGCGCCGCGGACCCCGCGGACGCCCGATTTCAAGCGTTGTGAGTGCCGCCGGAAGGGGGGCCAGCGTTGCAGGCCGGCACGGCGCGCGCGGAGCGCGTTGGGCAGGAGGTCAGGCCGCACGTGGCGCCGGCTGGCTCGGCGATCGGGGCGAGCAAATGTGGGATCGCGTCCCGCGCGAGCAAATAGCGGAAGAGGTAGGAGACTATCTTACTTCGGCGCGCGAAGCCATCAACGATACTGTGGCTCACGAATTGTCGGACCTTCGGAAGGCCATCCGGCGCCAAAGAAAGCGCATGGGCGTCTAGTGGAACAGCCATAGCGCAACCTTCGGCGTCGCGATTGCGCCGGATAGCAGTGTGGTGCGCGGTGGCATTTCTCGCCATCGCGCTGTTACCGTCCGAGGCGTACGCATGGGCGCCAGGCACGCACATATTTCTTGGCGAAGCAGTGCTCCGCTCACTCGCTAGCCTGCCACCTGCGATAGCTGCCCTTCTTGCGGCATTCCCGCATGATTTCCTGTACGGTTCAATCGCCGCGGACACGAGCATCGCGAAGAAGTACGCTCCGGCCGGCCGGCACTGCCATTCATGGAATGTGGGACGGGAAATCCACGATCAGGCGGCCGACGACCGGATGCGGGCTTTCGGCCTCGGCTACCTCGCGCATCTCGCCGCCGACGTGGTAGCGCACAACTTTTTCGTTCCGCGCTACCTTGTCATCGCCTCGAAGACCTCCGGGCTTGGCCACAGCTACTGGGAAACGCGTTTCGAGACGCATCTGGGAGAGCGCTACGGCCGGCGCGCGCGCGATGTGATTCTCCTGGACCATAGCTTGGCCGACGGTCACCTGGACCGGATACTCAGTCCCACCATTTTCAGTACACGCACGAATCGGCGAATATTCCGCGGCATGGTTTTCGTGACGGACACGGAGTCGTGGCAGCGCATTTTTCAGCTCGCAGCCGAGAACAGCCGTTGGGATCTGAGCGACCCCGAGGTGGGTAAATACCTGGCCCGGTCCTTCGACTACATAATGGATCTGCTGGAACGGGCTGATGATTCGGAAGCGTACGGATTTGATCCCGCGGGAGATGGAGCTCTTCAACTGGCGAAGCAGGTGCGTCGTGATGCCCGTAAGAGCGGGATGGAATACCGGCTTTCGGAGCAGGCAGTCCGTCACTTTGGAATGCCTGAGACCGAGCTACGCTATTCAGCTGATCTCGCGGAGCCGCTTTATCCGCCGACTCGCTCCGACAAGATCTGATTGACGCGCTTCGGATCGGCGCGTCCGGCGGACTTCTTCATGATTTTACCGACGAAAACGCCCTGAAGTTTTTTCTCGCCGCCGCGATACCGTTCCCACTCATCCGGATTTTCTGAAACAACGGCGTCGACCCACATGCCGAGGGAGTCAGAATCGCTCACCTGAAGCAAACCTTCCCGCTCCGCTATCTGCTCGGGGCGATCACCGCTCTCGATCATGCTCGCAAACACGCGCTTTGCCGCTGAATGGCTGACTTTGCCATCACGAACCAGGTTCAGCAGTCCTGACAGGTCGGCGGGGCGAACACGAAATCTGGCGATGCTGGTGTTTGTCATGCGAAGAGTACCGAGTACCTCTCCCATGACCCAGTTGGCAGCTGCCTTCGCATCCCCATGCTGTCGCGCCACTGCCTCAAAATAGTCCGCTAGAAGTACCGATGACGTAAGCACATCAAGGTCGGCTGGACCCAGGGCGTACTCCTTGATGAAACGTGCTCGCTTGTCCCTGGGAAGCTCGGGCAACTGCTTCTTCACCTCGCAAAGCCAATCCTGAGACAGAATCAACGGAGGCAAATCGGGCTCTGGAAAATAACGATAGTCATGACTGGCTTCCTTCGAGCGCGCCGGTCTCACCTCTTCACGAGCGGCATCCCACAGCATGGTCTGCTGAATGATACGCTGGCCCGAGTCCAGCAGTCCGCACTGGCGCGAGAATTCAGCTTCGAGCGCGCGTTCCACTCCCGAGAAAGAATTCATATTCTTGACCTCGGACTTGACGCCAAGTTTTGTCTCGCCTCTGAGACGCGCGCTGATGTTGGCGTCGACGCGCAGACTTCCCTCCTCCATGTTCACGTCGCTCACGCCCAGGAACTCGAGCGTCTGCTTCAGAACCCGGAGGTAGGCACCCGCATCCTTTGACGAGCGCAGATCCGGCTCGCTCACGATCTCGATGAGCGGCACTCCGGCACGATTCAGATCGATGGCCGTAGAGGCGGCAAAACGGTCGTGCAACGATTTGCCAGCGTCTTCTTCCAGGTGCACGCGCGTGATGCGGATCGTTACAGGCGAACTGTCGGACCGCTCCCCGATGTCGAGATGGCCATTTTCGGCGAGTGGCTTGTCGTACTGCGTGATCTGGTAGCCTTTGGGCAGATCGGGATAGAAATAATTCTTGCGAGCGAAAATCGAGACTTCGTTCACCTTGCAGCAGAGTGAATGCGCCGCGCGCACGGCCAGCTCCACCGCCTGAGCGTTGAGAACGGGAAGCGCTCCCGGAAGTCCCAGACAGACGGGACAGGTATTCACGTTTGGTGCTCCTCCGAACTGCGCGGAGCAATTACAAAAGGCTTTTGTTCTAGTCTTGAGTTGCACATGCATTTCAAGGCCGACAACCATCTCGTAACGGTCGCAAATCGCCGGTACAAGCGCCGGTGCCATCGTCACTGATGTGCCTCGGCACCCAGGGATCGTTCGAGCGCAAACGCCGTTCGGAACATTGCTTGCTCGCCAAAGTGCGGACCGATTATCTGCCCGCCAGCGGGAAGACCGTCAACTCTTCCAATGGGAATCGACATCGCCGGAACGCCTGCAAGATTCGCCGTCACCGTGAAAATATCGCTGAGATACATCTCATAGGGATCGTTGATCTTGGCCCCCAACTCGAAAGCCGTGCTTGGAGTCGTGGGAGTGAACAAC
>JACDCM010000504.1 GCA_013817545.1 Gemmatimonadaceae bacterium
CGACACTCCGCCCTCGGCTACCAATCGCCGGTCAACTATGAAAAAGAGAGCCGCTCTGCAGCATGAGATCCCAAACCGTCAACCGTCCACGAAAGTGGGGGAACTCCACCTTGTATGTCTCAGACCTTTTAGATTCTGATTCACCCCAGGGAGGGCGGCAGCTCGACGCGCCTCAGGTCCAAGAGACCGTTTGTTAGCCTGAGCGCCGTCCTCCTTCTGATCGCGAGAGCCCGGACGGTTGCGGGGGCAAGCGAGCCCGAATTACGCAAGGCAGGGCGGGTGCGATCGCCACCTCCATCAAGAGAGGTCCGATGGCTGATTACTACGCCGGCATCGATGTCTCCAAGGCTCAGCTCGATGTTGCGCTCCGCGGCGAGGGTGAGGAGTCCTGGAGCACCGCCAATGACCAGGACGGCATCGCCGCTCTGGTCGAGCGCCTCCTTCCTCACGGTCCGGCTCTGGTGGTTCTCGAGGCGACGGGCGGTTTTGAGAGCGCGGTCACAGCAGCCCTCGCAGGGGCCGGCCTTCCGGTCGTGGTAGCCAATCCGCGCCAAGTGCGCGACTTCGCGAAAGCCACCGGACAGCTCGCCAAGACGGATCGCATCGACGCCGCTATCCTCGCGCTCTTCGCCGAGCGCGTGCGCCCGGAGCCACGCTCTCTGCCGGACGAAGCCGCGCAGGCATTGCAGGCCGTCCTCGCCCGCCGCAGGCAGATCCTGGGGATGCTCACGGCCGAGAAGAATCGGCTCGGCTTCTGCTCCACGCCCCTTGTGCGGAAGGGAATTCAGCAGCACATCCGCTGGCTGGAGAAGCTGCTCGGCTCCATCGATACTGAGCTCGACCACCTGATTCAGAAAAGCCCGGTTTGGCGCGCCAAAGACGATCTCCTGCGCTCGGTTCCCGGCGTAGGTCCGAACCTCTCCCGCACCTTGCTCGCCCAACTGCCGGAGCTCGGCGGCCTCAATCCGAAGCAGATCGCCGCGCTGGTCGGCGTCGCGCCACTCAATCGCGATAGCGGCACCTCGCGGGGCAAGCGGATGGTCTGGGGAGGTCGAGCCCCTGTGCGCACGGCGCTATATCTCAGCGTCTGGAGTGCCTCACGTCACAACCCCTTGATACGCCCATTCTACGACCGCCTCCGCGCTGCGGGAAAGCCACCCAAGGTGGTGCAGGTTGCCTGCATGCGGAAGCTCCTTATCATCCTAAACGCCATGATCCGTGACAATGCTCCCTGGAATCCCGAATTGCGGCCGCCCCTTCAACACGGTTGCTAACAACGCGCTGCAGTGGACGCGCTTTGCGCGCCGCTGAGCGCGAGCGTTTGACGGACATGCAGTAGTTATGCAAACCCTCTGGGGACTTCAACGCGAAACGTAAGAGAGAAGCGGTCATGAAGAGACTGGTGATCTGCCTTGCGGTGTGTGCTTTCCTGCCACGACCGCTGTGTGCCCAGGAGAGAACCGCCGAAACCTCCCCGACAAAGATCCGAGCGAACGGTGTGGAGCTGCACTACCTCGATCAGGGGAAAGGTGTCCCAGTATTCTTCATTCATGGAGGCTTGGAGGACTACCGCGCGTGGGAACCACAGATCGAGGCGTTCTCCCAGCGCTATCGCACCATCGCATACAGCCGGCGGTATAACTTCCCTAACCGCCGAGTGGCTCCTGGAACCCACTACTCGGCCATTGTCGACGCCGAGGACGTGGCCGCGCTCATCAAGAAACTGAAGCTGGCACCCGCCCACGTCATCGGCGTTTCCTATGGCGCCTACGCCGCCCTGTTCCTTGCGGTGAGGCATCCGGCGCTCGTGCGGTCCCTGGTCCTCTCAGAGCCCCCGGTGTTGCCCTGGCTGCCCGAGCTGGAGGGAGGGAAGCCTCTGTTCACCGAGTTCATGGCAAAGGTCTGGGAACCTACGGTCCGCGGCTTTCGAGAGGGAGACGAGGCGGGACTGAAGGCGGCAATCGAAGGCTTCGGCCAGCTCGGATACGTCGTTGCCGGTGAGAGGGTGACGTTCGCCACGCTTCCGCCGGAAGTGCGGAGCTTTCTGCTCCAGAATGCAGCCGAATGGAAAGCCCTGACAATGTCGACGGAAGCCTTTCCAGCCCTGCCCCTCGAGGCTGTCAAGCACATCAGGGCACCGACGCTGCTTCTCAGTGGCCAGCGCACTCTCGAACTACACAAGGTGATCGATGGACAGCTTGGAAGTCTGCTGCCGAAGAACGAGCGAATCATCCTTCCTAACGCATCGCATGAGATGTGGAATGAATACCCTGAGGAATGTCGAAATGCAGCTCTCGCATTCGTCGCCACACACTGACGATGAGTATCGGAGGCTGGGGGGGCCGTCGAACAATTGGTTCAAGCAGACGAGCGGCGCCTGGCTGGTCGGAGCGCCGCTCGCTGCTTAACCCAGTGTTAGGCTGTTTCAGCAATGTGTGTTGTTGACGTTTTCGCGATCTCATCAATCAGGAGGTGTTTACGTGGCATCGATACTGGTCACCGGAGCGAGTCGCGGCATTGGGCGGGCGACGTGCGTGTCGCTCGGACGAGCGGGTCACCGCGTGTTCGCCACAATGCGCGATCCCTCAAGGGCACCGGAGCTGAGCGCCATCGCCAGTGCAGAGTCTCTTCCGATCATCGTCTCGGCGATGGATGTGGATTCCGATGACTCCGTTCGGCGGGGGGTCGGTGACATCGTCACCCAGCATGGCCCTGTAGACGTACTTGTGAACAACGCGGGAATCGAGCGCCGAGGCTCCGTCGAGGAGCTGGCCCTCGGGGAGTTTCGGGCCGTCATGGAGACGAACTACTTCGGGGCGATTCGCTGTATGCAGGCGGTGCTCCCGAGCATGCGAGCCAGGGGAACGGCTGTATCATCAACAT
>JACDCM010000143.1 GCA_013817545.1 Gemmatimonadaceae bacterium
GTTTGCCACAATGCCGCCAGCGCCTCCGAGCAAGGTGCGAGCGAGTAAACGCAACCGGGCCACGCGGGCTCTGCGGCGCTCGAGGAGCAGGTCCAGGCCGTTCACATACAGGATGTAGGGAATACGTGCGCGTCGCGCGGCCCACCAGACTGCAATGCTGGTCGGACGGATCTCCCCGCAGTGGATCAGCTCCACATCACGCGCGCAATGCTTCGCCAGCCACGCCGCCCAGCGGGATGTGTTGGTGAAACGCTTGGACTCCCGCTGTGTGAATGGCTGCCGCATAATCCGGTAGGATTCGGCGGCATCGAACGCGGGCGCGTCAGCACGCGAGGTGCGCACGGTGGACACTTCGAGCACCCGCTCCGGGCCAAAGCGGCGGCAGAGTTGCACATGACGCTGATCGATTCCGCCCCAGTGCGGTCCAAAGTTCTGGGTGACGAACACGTGCTTCAATTCACAAACCCTTTGTTTTGGCGTCGAGAAAGTCTGTGTAACGGGGGGAACTACAACGCCAAAGGAGTTTGGCGATGCGCTGTCTGTTCGCAAGGAGCAGTGGCGACGCGTTCCCATTCTACTTCAAGAAGGCGGGGCTCGGCCCGCTCATCGGCCGTCGTACACGGGGCGGTCTCATCGGAATCAGTGGAACGCCGGCACTGGTCGACCGGGGAAGCGTTACGGCGCCAGCTTTCGCGATCTACAGCACTGAAGGAGAGTGGATCATCGAGGGACATGGAGTAGAGCCTGACATTGACGTCGTCGACGATCCGGCGCAGATGGCAAAAGGCG
The DNA here is from genome assembly GCA_013817545.1 of Gemmatimonadaceae bacterium. GTDB lineage: Bacteria > Gemmatimonadota > Gemmatimonadetes > Gemmatimonadales > Gemmatimonadaceae > JACMME01. Next base: position 790 of record JACDCM010000143.1, read on the forward strand.
TGGATCCGCAGCTGGAGCGGGGAATTCAGGAAGTCATGAGCAGAATCGAGAAGGCGCCCAAACGGCCCAAACCACCGGTGTACACCAAGCGCATAGCTGGTGAGAGCAGCGGCGGTGGACCGACGAAGGCGCCGGCGAAGCCCTAGTCCGCAAATACCTGACGTTCAAGCTTCGGCGGAGAAGGTCGCGCGGGCCGAAGCTTTCGCGCTGAAGCAGCAGGGAGCCGTTTGGTGCATCGCATCACGGTTGTTGGGCGGCTGGGTCGAGTGATTCGGAAGCGGGCAAAAAAAACTGTCTCACATCATTTCGATGTGAGACAGCTACGACGAAAGAGCTTTACTACCCACGCGCACGCCTCAAACTACTACCGCGCGGCTTGCTTCTGCTCCCGGAAAAGCTTGGGAAACTTGCTGCGCAGGTGCTCAACCTTGGGCGCATCGTTGTACACGATGTACGGCTGGTTCGGATTGCGCGCTGCGTAGTCCTGGTGATACGCCTCTGCTTCATAGAACTTCTCGAGCGGGACAATTTGAGTGACGATCGGCTTCTTGTAAGTCTTCGCTGCCGTCATCTGGGCGACGCTAGCTTCGGCGGCGAGCTTCTGCTCCTTGCTACTATAAAAGATCGCAGAGCGGTATTGCGGTCCCGTGTCAGGTCCTTGTCGGTTCAGCTGCGTCGGATCGTGCGCGACGGAGAAGAAAATGGAAAGCAGCGTGGCATAGGAAACCTGAGCCGGGTCATAGGTCACCAGCACGGCCTCTGCGTGCCGTGTCGTGCCCGCACTCACTTCGTCATACGACGCGGAAGCACTCGTGCCGCCGGCGTAACCCGAGACGGCGTGCTTCACCCCTTTTACATGTTCAAAAACCGCTTCGATGCCCCAGAAGCAGCCGCCCGCGAACACAGCAGTCTGCTCGGCGGCGAGCGATGCCTTGAACTCACCGCGCGGTGTCAAACCCGTGGCATGCACCGGATTGGGGCGCACAGCGGTGCCTGCGAGAAGGGCGAATACGGAAACCGCGGTCAAGGCGGTGGAATGGCTGACTAATGGCAAATGCATCAGGGCTTCTCCTTTGAAGTAAGGCCGTCGGAGTACAAACCCGAAACCGGGTGCAAGAGTTCCCCGGAACGCCCAAAGTGTCGCGAGTGTTGTGACGGCCGTTAGGTGAGCGGAAGAGATAACGCTGGCGACCGAGGGCGAGGACGATTGGTTAACTGCCAATGCGCGCACGCGTCTTCTCGTAATGCCGCCGCGCCTTGGCACGCGCACCGCAGGTGCTCATCTCACACCAGCGTCTCAGTCCATTCCGGCTTCGGTCCAAGTACATCCAACCGCACGCTACGCCGGCACACACCCGCAATCGTTGCACGTCTTCGCCGGCGAGCAATGCGGCTGCGGCCTTGACGACGGGCCAGAGCATGCACGTGGGCTCCGAGCCCATTCCCCTCCAACTCCAGTGCAGAGCGACGTCGGCGGCCTCACCTCCGCGCAGACAAAGGTGTAGCCGGCTGAATGCATCGCCCAGCGATTCATTGAGCATCTGCAAGGCATCTTTGTCGGGTTCGCGGCCGTCAGCAATTCGGGCGAAGATCTCTTGCAAGATGTCTCGGAGCCTCTGTGCCGCGAACAACGCCGCTGTCCTCTCCTGCGGCGAAAACTGTTGCGCTGTGAGTTGCAAGGCCACTTCGACTGGGATCACCCCTGAGCGCTCTCCCCAGAGAACAAGATCGTCGTAGTCCGTGAGCCGATCATCCCGAAGTCCCTGCTCCGTCCAATCCACCGTGTTGACGAAGTCCAGGCTGGGGTCTCCAGCCACGAACTTGAATGCGAAAGAGCGGTTTTCGGCCTCAGTTGCTTTCGTGGGCATAGAAGCAAGTATAGAACCAGTATAAACCGCTTGACAGGTACGATAATGAACCGTAAACTGTCATTCTAACCTGTATGACCGCCCTAACAAGTTAATGTTCTTGTTTTCCGGGCATGCGCGCGCATTGGATCTGCTTAACCCCCAATCCAGTTCATCGTTTTTCCTGGCAGGCACCTTGATGCTCGATTGCAGCTCTCGGAGCCGGCATCAATGCCGGGTCGCGACCCATCCGAACGCTAGCACTGCTACCCAAACTATCGACCCTTGTCTCTCAGACTCGTGAACCTGCAACAGCTTAGTGCCCAGAACGCACCTTCGCGTGAGCTTATCATGCGGACGGTGCGAGAGATGTATAAGGGACCCGCGTGGCATGGCCCGTCGCTTCGCTTTACGCTCCGTGGAATTCCCGCAACCGTTGCCGCATGGCGCGTCGGCAAAGGCCGCAACACAATTTGGGAGCTGGTTCTGCACCTGGCTTATGCGCGGCACCGAGCGCTTCTGCGGTTAGGAGTTTCCTCTGACCGAAGCTTCCCAAGACCATTGCGAGCATCCTGGTGGCCGAGGATGCCACAAGATCATCATGAGAGCGCGTGGCGGGAGGATCTGGTCCTTCTGCACGATTATCAATCGCGCTTACTGGACGTCCTCGCCGTTGTTCCTGACGCGAAACTCCGTAGCATCCGGAAAGGTCAGCGACGAAGCATGGCTCACGAAATACTCGGCGCGGCGATCCACGACGCGTACCACACGGCGCAGATTCAGCTTATCAAACGGCTGTATGCGTCTGGAACGCGCAGGTAATCGACGGGCTTTTTGTCGGCCGGCTTGGTGCACGAGCTTCGCGCCCTGTCGCCACAACTTCAGACTGCTGCGCCGTGATGTAGTATTGGCTGCATGCCTTCGTCCCCTGAGCTCGCGACTCTGCAATTTTGTGTGACGTGCGGAACTCAGTTTCCGGCGGCGACCCTTCTGCCTGCAAACTGCCCCATCTGCGACGATACCCGGCAGTACTTACCGCCGGGCGGGCAGCAATGGATCAGCGCTTCTGAGCTGCAGAGGGACCATCGCAACGCTTTTCAATACGAGGCGCCCAACCTTCTTGGAATAGGAACTACTCCATCGTTCGCAATTGGGCAGCGCGCGCTGCTGGTTCGTTCCGCCGCTGGCAATGTCCTGTGGGATTGCATCAGCCTGATCGATGCAGCCACACGCGATCTTATCACGGCCCTCGGCGGGGTGAGCGCCATCGCGATATCCCACCCACACTACTACTCGGCGATGGTGGAGTGGAGCCAGGCTTTCGGCGGCGTGCCCATCTACCTGCACGAGGCCGACCGTCTGTGGGTGATGCGGCCCGATCCCGCGATCCGATTCTGGTCGGGCGACAGCCTGGTCATGGGAGATGAGATGACTCTTCTCCGCTGTGGCGGACATTTCGCTGGCGGCACCGTACTACACTGGTCAGCCGGAGCGCGTGGACGGGGAGCGCTGCTGTCAGGTGATATTGTCCAGGCCATCCCGGACCCCCGCTACGTCAGCTTCATGTACAGCTACCCGAATCTCATTCCGCTGCCGGCATCGGCAGTCCGGCGAATCGTCGCGACGTTGGAGCCATTCGCGTTCGAGGAGCTGTACGGCGCATGGTGGGGGCGTGTAGTGCGCGGCGATGCTCATCGCGTTGTACGAGAATCCGGGCGTCGCTACATTAACGCGCTGAATGATGCCGCTGAGCCCTGAGTAGCAGGCAGTCTCGACTGAGGTCGTTGAGACTCGCACACTCTATCGTCTCGCGTTCGGGTCACGTGAAAAAAATAGCTTTTGCAACCAGCAGCCAACTGCCGTCTCTAACCGATGACGATCGGCTGGCGGTTGAGTGCCTGCAGCGTCAGGGAGTTCAAGTCGAACCGCTCGTGTGGGATTCAGACCTCCAACGCGTGCGCGACTTTGCTGGCATCGTCATCAGATCCTGTTGGGACTATCACCTGAAACCGCAGCGGTTTCTGCATTGGCTCAGTCAAATAGAGGCGCAACAGGTTCCGCTTTGGAATTCCCTAAGTGTTGTCGCGTGGAACCTGGACAAGAGCTATCTGAGACACCTTGGCGAAAGAGGTGTCGCGATTCCGCCGACGGTTTGGCTGCAGAAAAACTCCCAGGCAAATCTGCTTGCCATTCTCAATGAGCGAGGCTGGGAGAAAGCAGTGGTGAAACCCACCATTTCCGCTACCGCCTATCAGACGTGGATTACTTCACCTGCGAAGGCGCCTTCAGATCAGCCGGCGCTCGAAGAGATGCTGACAAGGTCGGGCGTGATGGTGCAGCAATTCGTCGACGAAATACAGACGCACGGCGAGTGGTCCTTTGTCTTCTTTCTCAAGAAATACAGCCATGCTGTGTTGAAGCGAGCGAAGTCTGGCGATTTCCGCGTTCAGGATCAGTTTGGCGGATACCTGGATGACAGTTCGCCTTCGGCGTCCCTGATCGCACGGGCCCAATTGATCGTCGATGTGATGGAAGAGCCGCTGCTTTTTGCCAGAGTGGACGGAATTGAAATTGACGGGAAATTTCAGTTGATGGAATTGGAATTGATCGAGCCTCTCCTGTTCCTGAGCCAGGATCCGCTAGCCTCGCAAAGATTCTCGCAGGCGATTGTTTCACTTCTGGATTTCGTTCCCGAAGTTGCTTTCTAGAATGCCGAGAAAGTCTGTCACCAGGCCTTGGTGTCGCTCGAATTCGCGAGGGACCTCAAGTAGCGCGACAACCGAGTCGGTATGGCTAGCTTCTAGTCACGACCGTCATTGCGCCGGCTTCGTCGCGCGCAGCGTGTCCAGGTCCACGCGCATGGCCCGAAGTGCGGCCTCCGTGTTCGGGGAGACGGTGTCCTGCACCCGCCCACCAAGACACTTCCCGAGGAAGAGCTCGGTAGCGCGATTTACTGCGAGACCGGTCTCCGCCTGACCAAAGCCGTGCCCCTCGTTCGACGCGAGCAGGTACGTCACCGGGACGCCGCGCGCGTGCAGCGCCCGAGCCATCTGATCGGCTTGGGTTTGGGTGACACGCGGATCGTTGGCGCCCTGGAAGATGAGCAGCGGGACCTTGGCCGAGTCGGCGCGCAGGAGCGGCGACCGCGAGAGCATGTCCTCCCGGTCGGCGGGATTGCGTGGGTCGCCGACGAACGGATACCAGCTGCGCGGAAGGAACGGGCGCCAGGATGGCGGGAAGGATTCGAGCAGCGTCACCAGATTGCTCGTGCCCGCGTAGTCCACGACGCACTTGAAAGCGTCGGGGGTGAACGTGAGCCCAACTAGCGCTGCGTACCCGCCGTACGAGCCGCCCATGATCGCCACGCGCGCCGGGTCTACGACGCCGCTCTCGACAGCCCACTGCACGCCGTCAAGCAGGTCGGTGTGCATCGCGCGGCCGAACTCCTTCTTCGCTGCGCGGGCGAAGCGCTTGCCGTAGCCGGTAGAGCCGCGGTAATTCACCTGCAGCACTGCGTAGCCGCGGTTGGCGAGCAGCTGCACTTCGCTCTGGAACTGCCACGTGTCGCGCTCCCAGGGGCCGCCGTGCACGAGGAGCACGAGTGGAAGACCGCGAGGGGTTACGCCAGGTGGCACGGTGAGGTAACCATGAATGATGAGTCCGTCGCGCGCACGGAAGGTGATGGGCCGCATGTCGGCGAACGTGTACCGATCGAGCCACGGGCGCGGACGGTAAAACTCCTCCAGACGGCCTGACGCGCCTTCGTACAGATATGTGACCGCGGATTTGGTCGGTGAGTTGCGAGTGACTACCCAGCGGCCACGGTCGCGTGTCGCGCTTCCCAGCTCGACCGCTCCATCTCCGGCACGCCATACCCGCGAGAGGAGCTGCCGCAGGTCTGCGGTGTGAGGGTAGAATCGCGCGGTGTCACCGACGTACTTCGTCAGCAACAATTCCCCCGTGGCGTCGTCGAACAACGCCGAATGGATGTCGACTTCCTGTTGCGGGTCTGTATGGACGACAGACTCCTCGCCAGCAGCGAGATCAACGAGCACGAGCCGGCTGAGGTCAACGCCCTGGTTGCTCAGCATGTAGAGGCGGCGACCATCAGGGTGGAAGCGCACGGGCGTGATCTTGTCCTCCACTGGGTACTGGCGCACCAGCCGCCAGGCTGCGCGCTCGGAGTCGCGAGCGTACAGTCCGTACCGACCGAGCGAGTCGACGGCGTACGCGACTCGCACCTGGTTCGCGCCGTCGGCAGCATATCCCAGAAAGGTGCCCGGATTCTCGGCGGCGAGCTCGAGCGCGCCGGTACGGAGGTCGAGGCGGTATGCGTCGGCGAGGCTCGGGTCGCGCTTGTTCAGCGTGATGAGCAGCGTGTCCGGTGTGCGTGGCGGAATCGCGAGGACTTCCACTTCGATGTTCCTGAATGGCGTGAGGTCGCGCGCTTGTGCGGAGGTGTCTGAGACATCGACAGCGAACAGGTGATAGGCCTCGTCGCCGCCCTTGTCTTGCAGATACAGTATCCGCCTGCCGTCCGCGCTCCACCAATAGATCGGGATCGGCCGCACGGTGTCGCGCGTGACAGCGCGCTCGGGCATCGTCCCCGCGTTGCCCGCTGGTCGGATATACACGTTGAGCTTGCCGTGGTACGCCTTCATGTAGGACAACCAGCGCCCGTCCGGAGAGATCCCGCCCCACTGCATCGCCGGATTGTCGAACAGTTCCTCGAGAGGAACGAGGAGCGGTAACGTCACGCTGACGGTTTGCGGCGCGTTCGGCGGTGCTTCCAAGCGTGGGACGCCGGTAGTACAGGAGGCCGATAGCAGGGAGCAGGCGCTTATGATGGAAAGGGCGGTGATGCGATTCATGGTTTCTCGTTCAGGACGGCGCTCGCGGGCGGGGTAGCGGACGACTCCCACCTTCGACAAGCGCTCCGTCGAAAGCGTTGCGTTACAAGGCGTCGCGATGAACCTTGCTGCGGCGAACCGGCACCCACAAGCTTGCCGGTCGTCCCGTTCAGCTGCGGTTTTCAAACGCCGGTCCGCCATCGCCATGCACCTCACTGCTCTTTTCGATCTATCGCTCATCGGTCGCGCCGATAATGCCGCGCTCGAGTACTACGACTCCGGCGGGAATCTCGAGGCACTCACCTTCGGCCAGGTCGAAGCACGCGCCAACCAGATGGCGCACGAGCTATGCGCGCGCGGCCTCACACAAGGTGACCGCCTGTGCGTGCATCTCGCCAACCGAATCGAATTCATCGATCTCTTCCTTGCCTGCGTCCGACTCGGCGTGATCTTCGTGCCGATGAACGCGCTGTACCGCGAGCGCGAGCTGCGGCACATCGTGAGCGACTGCGATCCGAAAGCGGTGGTGATGTCGAGGGGGTCCGACGCGGTGTATCCCGATGGCGCAGTACTGTGGCCCGTCGAGGACCTGATCGAGGACGCAACCAAACGGCCGACTACCAGACTCCTCGTGCCGCTCGATGGCGACGCGCCCGCGATAATCGTGTACACCTCGGGCACTACTGGCGCTGCGAAGGGCGCCGTGCTGTCGCACAACAACCTGGCAGCAAACGGCGTCAATCTCGTGAGCTGCTGGCGGATAACTGACGCCGATCGATACCTCGCCGTCCTGCCGCTCTTTCACGTGCACGGGTTGGGGAATGGGCTGCACTGCTGGCTCATCAGCGGTTGCCGCATGCGGCTCGCCGAGCGGTTCGATCAGAGAACGGCAGGATCGCTATTCGCCGAGTTTGCGCCCACGCTTTTCTTCGGTGTACCGACGATGTACGTGCGTCTGCTCGATGCCGCGGTCATTTCCGATGGCGACGCCAAAGCGATAGGCTCGCGCGCGCGACTCTTCGTATCGGGCTCGGCGCCTCTCCCAGCGCACGTGCTCGAGGCGTTCCGAGAGCGCTACGGACACACCATTCTCGAGCGCTACGGAATGAGCGAGTCGCTGATGATCATTAGCAATCCGTACGAGGGTGAGCGGCGCGCCGGCACTGTCGGTTTCCCGTTGCCCGGGGTGTCCGTGCGACTGGTCGACACCGACGATGCGCGGGTTGCCGATGGCGACGTCGGAGAAGTTCAGGTGCAGAGCCCCGCGCAGTGCGGCGGCTACTGGCGGAGAGCGGACGCGACGGTAGCGGCGTTCACTGACGGCTGGTTTCGTACCGGCGATCTCGCCGTTCGATCTGCCGACGGCTATTACACGCTGCGTGGCCGGCGCGGCGACATGATCATCTCAGGGGGTTTCAATATCTATCCGCGCGAGATCGAAGAGCTGCTGCTCGAGGATTCACGGGTACGTGAGGCCGCGGTGGTCGGCGCCGCCCACCCCGTGCGCGGAGAGATTGTGATCGCTTACATCGTAGCCGAAGAATCGCTCGACGACGCGGTGCTTGCCGAGCGCTGCCGCGCGCAGCTCGCGTCGTTCAAGGCTCCGCACGCCTTCATCCGGGTGGATGCACTCCCGCGCACCGCACTCGGCAAGGTGCAGAAGCACCTGCTTCCACCGTGGAAGCCATGAGTGGCGAAACCCCCTCTATGTTCTGGATGAGAAGTTGACTCCGGCCGTTCTTGCGCTGCTCGCGCTGCTCCTTGCGATCGGCCTCAGCATGACGGCGCGCGTCAACGTCGGGCTCGTCGCCATCTCGCTTGCCTGGGCGATCGGCGTCTATGCGGCAGAGATGAAAGCGGACGCTGTAATCGCCGGCTTTCCGTCGGGGCTCTTCATTACGCTAGCGGGCGTGACGTTTCTGTTCGCCATCGCCAAATCCAACGGCACACTGGACCTGCTCGCGCTTCGCGCGGCCAGGCTGGTACGCGGAAACGCGGGTTTGCTCCCCCTGGTCTTCTTCGTTCTCGCCGGCGTCCTGTCGACTATCGGACCGGGAGCTATCGCCAGCGTAGCGCTCGTGGCTCCGATT
>JACDCM010000505.1 GCA_013817545.1 Gemmatimonadaceae bacterium
CGATCGTTCGGCCAGTGTCCGTCGTAATTCCTCTTGCTGCTTTCGAAACGCCTCCTGAGTAGCAGCTTGTTGGACCGAGTATGCGGTCGCCTTCGCGGCATCGTAATGAAACCGTTCCTGAACTTCTTGGGGCAATTCGATGAAGTAAACCTTCGAGATTCCCGAACTCGTCACCAGCACAATGCCATCGGGTTCGACTCGGCTCACTCGAGCGTTCTTGTATTCCTTGCCATTGATCGCTTTGAAGTCCTCGGCCAGAGCGACTGACAAAGAACATAGGAATAAAATGCTGGAGGCTCTCTTTTTTCTGGATGCATAAACCGCATCCCGCGATGACTCGCCGTCATCTATCTGAAGCGACCATCTGAAGACTTTTATCGTTTGATACAACACAAAAATACGAATTGGAATGGCCCCAGCCGTGTTCAGTCTTGCCAACCTGCTAGAGCTACGGATTCCATTTTACTGTTTCCATCCGCTAAAACGCTGGAGTCTCACTAACTCGTGGCGGACCGAATTCGTCCGATCTTTCCATCATGCCTCTGATCGCAATCACTCGCGACGTGAGTCCGAGCATCAACCATTGCGTGCTATCGTTTCATGGGCGGGAGACCATCGATGTGGCGAAAGCAACTGCCCAGCACAAGGCCTATCAGGTTTGTCTCGCCAAGCTCGGGGTTCACGTCGTTCCTCTTCCCGGCGAGCCGGAACTTCCAGACAGCGTCTTCGTCGAGGATCCAGCTGTCGTCGTGGACGAGATCGCGATCATCGCGAACATGGGAGCGCTGAGCAGGCGCCCGGAGGCGCGGAGTCTGGCAATTGCGCTGGCACATTACCGGCCACTCAAGTTTGTCTCTGAACCGGCAACTCTGGATGGCGGAGATGTCCTCCGAATCGGTCGCACGGTCTTTGTTGGTTTATCGCAGCGCACGAACAGTGACGGAATTGGGCAGATCACTGAGCTCCTGCGGCCTTACGATTACAGTGTGCAGCCGGTCCCGGTGAGGGGCTGTCTGCATCTGAAGAGCGGCTGTTCATACATCGGCAACAACACGATGCTTGTGCATCGATCCTGGATCGATTCGGATCGATTCCGCGGGTTTGACTTGCTCGATGTTCCCGAGGCAGAGCCCGCCGCCGCGAACGCGCTTCTGATCGAAAAAACGGTGATCTTGCCCTCTGCTTATCCCCAGACGCAAGCCGTTCTCGAGAAGCGAGGGTGTGAAGTCCGGATGATTGACGTTTCCGAGTTGCAAAAAGCTGAAGCGGGCGTGACCTGCTGTAGCGTGCTGTTCAACGCATTGGTCGCGAGATAGCCGGACCCGAGCCCTGACCGCACATCTTGCCAGCGAGCTTGGATTCGTCGAGCGGTGACGACTTCGAAGTGGACCTTGAGCCTTCAAAGCTTGGACGTTCAGTTCCACGTTCCATGAAGTTCCTCCTCACCAATGACGACGGTATCGACGCCGCCGGACTTGAGGCGCTGGTTACCGCAGTTCGGCCCCTCGGTGATCCGGTTGTGGTTGCACCTGCTCGTCCGCAATCGGGCGTCAGCCATGCCGTCACCTGGCAAGAAGGCGTGCGGATTGAACCCCGCGGTGAAAAGCGTTTCGCAATCCACGGCACGCCCGCCGACTGCACCCGCCTCGGGTTGCTTCACCTTGTCCCAGACGCGAACTGGATTCTGAGCGGGATCAATCATGGCGCGAACCTCGGCGCCGACGTCTACTACTCAGGCACAGTCGCGGCCGTTCGCGAAGCTGTCCTCCATGGTTGGCCGGGCATCGCCGTGTCCTACTACCGCAAGACAGGCATCGAGTTCGATTGGGAACGAGCCGCACGCTGGGTCACACCCGTGCTCTCAGAAGTCATTGCGAGGCGGGTAGAGCCGGGGCTTTTCTATAACGTGAACCTGCCGCTGCTTCCGCGCGACGCTGCTGATCCAGAAGTGGTCTGGTGTCCGCTCGATCCGAAGCCGTTGCCGCTCAACTATCGCCACGAAGAAACCAGTGGGCTTTACTACGCGGGCGACTACAACTTGCGCCACCGGACCCCGGAAGCGGACGTGGATAACTGCTTCCGAGGCCGCATCGCCGTCACGCTTGTTCGACTACTCTAACCGGAGGACTACGAAGAGAGAACGTTGCTACCGCGCGCCTTCCTACAACTCGTCAGCGCAGCGTTCGTGCGTTTGGGCATTGTGTGGGCGTCGCGTTCGCCAGATCGTTCAAACCTGACTTTGATGTCGGTCTCGCCTCTCCGTCGCTACACGTGAGTCATATAGAGCGGAGGCTGCTCAACTAAAGTTTAAGCAACGATCCATCAATATCGCTGAGCTTTGTGCAACCGCAGAGCAGCATGGCTTCGTCGAGTTCGCGGCGCAGAATCTCCAGGACCTGCACAGCGCCTTCTTCGCCGGCGACGCACAATCCCCAGAGAACCGCGCGGCCAACCAGCACCGTGCGCGCGCGCCAAGCGCGATCGCTTTGAGCACGTCGCTCCCCGCGCCAAATCCCGCCATCGACATAAACCTCGCAACGATCGCTAACCGCATCGACCACGTGCGGCAGCACTTCGCGTGCCGGGCGCCGGTATCGAGCTGACGCCGCCGTGATTCGACACCAGCACCGCTTTCGCCCCGTGCTCGACCGCGCGGCGTACATCGTCGCCGCGGCACAGGCCTTTCACCACCAGCGTGGAGCGACAGAGCCAGTCGAGATCGTCAAAGCCGAGGTCCGCTTAGAAATTTTCCCGAAACATACGACGCCAGGCCCGACCCCTTTACTTCCGGTAACTTCCCCTTCCCAAGCGGCGCCAGGTTCTCTACCGTCAGACCGTCGGGCAATCCGAAATCATTGCGCGCATCGCGTTCTCGCGTGCC
>JACDCM010000506.1 GCA_013817545.1 Gemmatimonadaceae bacterium
CCCGGGCGTCGGACCGCACCGTGCTCGAAGCGCCCGTTCCGATAGACGTGCTCTCAGCGGCGGACATCAGGCAGACGGGGCTCACGGAGACCAGCCAGGTTCTGCAAATGCTTGCACCGTCCTTCAATTTCCCGCGGCCGTCCGTCAACGACGGAACGGATCACGTGCGTCCCGCGACGTTGCGTGGGCTGGGACCCGACCAGACATTGGTTCTGATCAACGGTAAACGCCGGCACACTACAGCTCTTGTTCACGTAAACCAGTCTGTAGGCCGAGGCTCGACCAGCGTGGATTTGAACGCGATTCCGGTTAGCGCCATTGAGCGAATCGAGATCCTCAGAGACGGTGCGGCGGCGCAGTACGGCTCCGACGCTATTGCCGGCGTCATTAACATCATCCTGAAGACGGAACAGCAGACCAGCATCTCGACTACCCTGGGCCAGGTCCGGACCACCCCCGACGGTGGCGGTGATTACCGGGATGGTGAGTTGGTGCAGGTTGATGCGAATTTCGGCCGCGCTTTTCGCGGAGACGGCTTCTTTCACGTCGCCGGTGAGTTCAGGGATCGCGATCGCACCAATCGCGCACGCGCAGACACCTCCGTGCAATGTTTCGCCACAGACGCCAATTGCAGCGAACTGCCTGACGGTACGAGCATTTACGATGAAAGTGTTCGTCAGAGCTGGCAGGGCGACGCCGAGTCACGCGACTGGACGCTCTTTCTGAACAGCGAGGTCCCGCTGGAGTCAGGGGTGAGGCTGTACGGATTCGGCGGTTACGGAATGCGCGACGGGCTGGCGGCCGGTTTTTTCCGGAGACCCACTGACGACCGGACGATTCGGAATCCCGATTTCTATCCGAACGGATTTTTGCCCCTAATTGGAAGTGACATCACGGATTACTCCGGCGCGATCGGTGCGAAGGGCAACTACCGCGGCTGGGGCTGGAACCTGGGTGGAGTATACGGCGGCAACTCTTTCGAGTTCACCGTCGAGCAGAGTGCCAACGTTTCGCAGGGCCTTTCGAGTCCGAAATCGTTTTACGCGGGTGCGCTGAGCGATAATCAGGGCACGATCAATCTGGATGTGGTCAAGCCTTTCACCACAGCCTTCATGGGCCCGTTGAACGTGGCGATTGGCGCGGAGCTCCGGAGAGAGGGTTACAAACTCGAGCGCGGTGACGAGAACTCCTTCGCGGTTGGAACCGCGACTATTCTCGACGGGCCGCGTGCGGGACGGCCGGCTCCGCCATTCTCGCAGGTCTTTCCCGGCTTCAGGCCGGTTGATGAAGTGGACGATTCGAGAACCAACTTCGGCGCTTACGTGGACGTGGAAGCGACGCCAATCGAGCGGCTGCTGGTAGCAGCGGCTGGACGCGTCGAGAATTACAGCGACTTCGGCTCAACCGTTGATGGCAAGCTTGCGGCACGCCTCGAAGTTGTCAGCGGCGTGGCCCTGCGAGGCGCCGTGCAGACCGGCTTCCGCGCACCGTCGTTGGGGCAGTCGAACTTTTCGTCGGTTGCGACGAACTTCGTTAATATAGGCGGCGTCAACACTCCGTTCGAGATCCGTACCTTCGCCGTCGGAAGTCCTGGGGCAAGGCTACTTGGTGCCAGAGATCTGCAGCCGGAGGAATCTGTGAATCTGAGTGGCGGCGTGACGCTGCAACCGATCAGAAATTTTTCATTGTCCGCGGATTACTACAACGTCGACATTGACGATCGCATCGTGCTTTCGGGCAACTTCATTGACGTGTCGGTTCGCAACCTTCTGGAAAACAACGGAATTCCAGGTGTGAGCGGAGCTCGCTACTTCACCAACGCGATCGATACTCGCACCAAGGGATTAGACATCGTTCTCAATTACGGTTTGGAGTTCGAAGAAATGGGTCTGCTCCGTTTCACGGGCGGGTTCAACCGCAACGAAACTGAGGTTACGCGCGTGTCGGAAACCCCGTCACAGCTCTCGGCAGTGAGCACGGCGCTGTTCGATCGCGTGCAGCGGACGCTGATCGAGCGCGGGCAGCCAAGGAATAGCGTTAGTCTGACTCTCAATCATGTGATCAAGGGCTTCACGACGAATCTGCACACCAGCCGATTTGGGGAGATCACTATCTTCCAGTCCGTGTCGGCGACAGCGGCGGCGCCCAACGGACCTATCGACCCAACGTTTCGCGACAACGTGGATCAGAAATTCGACGCCAAATGGGTCACCGATCTGGCCTTGTCGTACCGCTTCTTCGACCAGTTGGGCCTTACTGTCGGCGCGAACAACATCTTCGATGTGTATCCGGATACGGTTATCACGCCAAACCAGACACGCGGCATTTACCGATACGCTGGCGCCTCGCCATTCGGGTTCAATGGGCGATATCTCTACGTGCGCGCGTCGTACGACTTTGCGAACGCACTCGGGCGCTTTCGGCGCGAAGAGCGGGATTGAAGGCTTGGTACGGAAGCTTGCATCGCTGACCACTGAAAACTGACCCCTGAGACTGAGACCGGCACTGGCCGGTCTCAGGCTCAGGAGTCAGTGATCAACACGTAACCACAAGATTAAGCACTTAGCGAATGCCTCCGGTAATGGCGGGATACTCCCGCCACATTCTCGTGTGCACCGGCGGATACTGTTCCCCTGACCGACGCGGCGCGCAGCTGTACGCGTTGTTGCCGACGCTTCTTCAGGAAGCCGGCCTCCTGTTCGGCGAGGGCCGGGTCAAACGCGGGGAGACCCCGTGCCTCGGCGTGTGTGAAAGCGGGCCTATAGTAGTCGTTTATCCCGACGGGATATGGTACGCTTCGGTCACTCCCGCACTACTTGGACGGATTGTCCGCGAGCATCTCAAGTCGGGTAAGGTGGTTGAGGACGCTGTATTCTAC
>JACDCM010000507.1 GCA_013817545.1 Gemmatimonadaceae bacterium
GGGTGGGAGACTGTAACCCATCAAGCTACCCGTGCGGGTAGGGGCGTTCAAGGAGAACGGTGTTCGGTGTTCGGTGTTCGGTGTTCGGTGCTCGGTGCTCGGTGTTCGCTTGCTACAGCGCGGTGGAAGAGAACGGTGTTCGGTGCTCGAAATGAGCTACTGAGCCGTGTAAGCTCAGCAATTCGCAGATCGCAGTTCCCAATTCGCAGTTCGCCCTCAAATGGCAGGCGTGTAGCGTCCCCACTCCGCTTCCAGCGCATCGGAAATCTCGCCCGCACTCGCGCGCGCTCGTACCGCGTCGATAATACGAGACATGAGCTGCGCCTGACCACGAACGGGTATCCCGCCGCGCTGGCTGGCATATGTCGCGGCACCGTTGCGCACGGCGTCCAGAGTATTCTGCAGAGCGCGAGAGTTACGTGAGGAACGTACTGCCGTCAGTCGAGACACTTGTTCGCGTTCCAGACGGGAGTATTCCGGCGCCGGCATCACCGGAGGGGGTTCAGCGTCGCCGAATCGGTTGACGCCGACGATCGTGGTGTCGCCGCGCTCGACTGCGAGCTGCTGCGCGTACGCGCTGCGTGCGATCTCTTCCTGAAAGAAAGTCGCCGCGATAGCGCGCTCGGAGCCGCCGATGTCATCCACTTTTGCGATCAACTCCATAGCGGCGCGCTCGAGCTCGCTGGTGAGATGCTCCACATAGTAACTGCCGGCCAGAGGGTCCGCGGTTCCGGTTACGCCTGATTCGTAGGCCACTATCTGTTGGGTGCGAAGTGCGAGGGTCGCGGCGTCGGCCGTGGGAAGTGCAAGCGCCTCGTCGTAGCCATTGGTGTGCAGCGACTGCGTGCCTCCCAACACCGCGGCAAGTGCCTGGATCGTCACTCGAACTACGTTGTTGAGCGGCTGCTGCGCTTGCAGCGTTACCCCGCCGGTCTGGGTATGGAAACGCATCCGGCAGCTCGCGTCGCTGGCGCCAAACCGGTCACGCATTATACGGGCGTAAATGCGGCGAGCGGCGCGGAACTTGGCGATCTCCTCGAAGAGATCGTTGTGAGCCGCGAAAAAGAATGAGATGCGGGGCGCGAACCTGTCGATGTGCAGGCCGGCAGCAACGGCCCTCGTTACGTATTCCACCGTATTAGCGAAAGTGAAGGCGAGCTCCTGCGCCGCGGTTGCGCCGGCCTCGCGAATATGGTAGCCCGAGATGGAAATGGGATTCCAGTTCGGCATCTCGGCGGCGCAGAATCGGAAGACTTCGGCAATGAGCGCGAGGCTTGGCGCGGGCGGATAGATGTACGTCCCACGCGCGATGTATTCCTTGAGAATGTCGTTCTGAATAGTGCCGCTGAGATTCTCGCGAGCGATTCCCCGCTCTTCCGCCACGACAATGTACATCGCCAGGAGCGTCGACGCGGTCGAGTTGATCGTCATTGAAGTGGAAACGTCGGCGAGCGGAATTCCGTCGAGGAGTGTGTGCATGTCCTCAACGGTATCTATGGCCACACCGACGCGCCCTACCTCGCCCAGCGCGCGCGGCGAGTCCGAGTCGATCCCCATTTGTGTGGGCAGATCGAAGGCGACCGAAAGGCCGGTCTGACCCGCGGCGAGAAGATGCTTGAAGCGCGCATTGGTCTCCGCGGCTGTCCCGAAGCCCGCATACTGCCGCATCGTCCAGAGCCGATTCCTGAACATTGTCGGCTGCACACCGCGCGTATACGGAAACTGCCCCGGGTCT
Source organism: Gemmatimonadaceae bacterium (assembly GCA_013817545.1). Lineage (GTDB taxonomy): Bacteria > Gemmatimonadota > Gemmatimonadetes > Gemmatimonadales > Gemmatimonadaceae > JACMME01. The sequence continues at coordinate 1,736 of JACDCM010000507.1, forward strand.
CCAAGCTCGCGCTCATAGTCGAACGTTCCGTCCCCGGGACGGTACACGACGTCGATTGGGATCCCGGACGGTGTGGTTCGATCGTCGCCCGGCGGAAGGCTCATGCCCCTACGTTGCTCAGCGCTCCGCCCAGCATCGCTGTTGCCTGCTCCACCTCGTCGTGACTGCCGATGTACAACGGCGTACGCTGGTGCAGATCAGTCGGATAAATATCCAGAATACGCTGCGTGCCGTTGGTCGCAGCACCTCCCGCCTGCTCGACAATGAACGCGAGCGGATTGGCTTCGTACAGCAGCCGCAGCTTCCCCTTCGGCGACTTCGTATTCGACGGATACGCGAAGATGCCGCCGCCGAGCAGATTGCGATGTATATCGGCGACGAGGGAACCGACGTACCGTACGTTGAGCGGCTTCCGTTCGCCGTCGAGGCCGCGATAGCGCCGCATGAGCGCCCTGACCGGCTCCTCCCAGTACTGCTCGTAGGAATCGTTCACAGACAGGTAACGTCCAACGCTTGGAATACGAATGTCCGGATGGGAAAGCAGGAATTCGCCGATCGAAGGATCGAGCGTGAATCCATGCGCGCCTTGTCCCGTGGTATACACCAGCATGGTGCTCGATCCATAGATGACGTAGCCTGCGGCCACCTGACGACGGCCCGGTTGCAGCATGTCTTCCATCTCGCCGCGAGTTCCACGCGTGATCTTTCGCATTACCGAGAAGATCGTGCCCACCGGGACATTGACGTCGATGTTGGACGAACCGTCCAGCGGATCGAAAAGCAGGACGTACTTGCCACAGCGAAAGTTGTCAGGAATCTGAATAATGCCGGGCTCTTCCTCAGACGCCATGGCGCACAGCCTGCCGCCGTGGTCCATGGCCCTGATCAGCGTTTCATTGGCGAATACGTCCAACTTCTGCTGGATCTCGCCCTGGACGTTTTCAGCCTCCGCAGATCCGAGAATGTCGGCGAGCCCCGCCCGACGTACCTTGCTGGCGATCATCTTAGCCGCGAGAGCGACATCGTAAAGAATTCCCGACAGCTCCCCAGTTGCTTCCGGATGGAGCCGTTCCTGCTCGATGATATAGCGCTCGATCGTGACTACGGAGGTGGCGGTGTGCTGAACCACGGCTATGTAT
>JACDCM010000144.1 GCA_013817545.1 Gemmatimonadaceae bacterium
GTGCTCGAGCGCACGCCTGCGACGTTTCGCGCGCTCCTGACTGGCCTTCCGGATGGCTGGACTGCCACGAACGAAGGTCCTGAAACGTTCAGCCCCTACGATAACGTCGGGCATCTGATCCACGGGGAGCGGACCGATTGGATCCCGCGCGCCCGGATCATTCTCGCCCAGAGCGCTAACCGTCGCTTTGAGCCGTACGATCGTTTCGCTCAGGTGCGAGAGAGCCAGGGGAAGAGCTTGGCCGAACTTCTGGACGAGTTCGCGCGATTGCGGGTCGAGAATCTGGCCACGCTTCGCGGCTGGACGCTGTCCGATCGGGAGCTCGCGCTCGAGGGCGAACATCCGGAGCTTGGTGCGGTCACTCTTTGCCAACTTCTCGCGGCATGGGTGGCGCATGACCTCGGGCATCTGGCGCAGACGGCACGAGTGATGGCCAAACAGTACCGAGAGGCGGTCGGGCCGTGGCGCGTGTATCTGCCAGTCCTCGATCGCTGACTTTGGGTCATGGTTCCTTCCTCGGATCACCGCAGATGCCCAGCGATTCATGAGGCCCGTATTCCGAATCGCCACTCCACCTCGCCTCATTATCCTGGCGACGGCGTTCGACTGGACATCAAATTTCAACCGAATGGCCCATGCCGAAATCCGATCACGAGACCACCTTCCAGCAGCTTCGGTCCATCCTGCAGCGATACGAACCTCACCTCGTCGCGGTAAATGACAAGCCTGGCAACTACTATCTTGACACATCTCACATCCAGCCGAACAAGAAGCCGCTCTTCTTCGGGTCAGCCCGCATAGGCAAACAGTACGTTAGTTTCCACCTGATGCCTGTGTACGTCTGGCCCGATCTGCTGGACGGCGCCTCGGAGGATCTCCGGCGGCGCATGCAGGGCAAGTCCTGCTTCAATTTCAAAAAGCCTGAGCCTGATCTCCTCACCGAGCTGGCTGTTTTGACGGACCGGGGCTTCGAGCGGTGCAGGGAGCACGGATATGCTCGTTGATCGCATCCATAAATCCGAGCGTACTTAAGGAATACGGAACTGCCGATTGTCCCAACCTCTCTCCGCGATTCAGGAATACATCGACCGGCGACTCGCCGTTCCGGCAAGGCGATGCAACCGGAAATGGTCTTCTCGTCTCTGGCCGTCCGCTTGTCGCTCGCATTGGCGCCGCACTCAACACGTCGCACGCCGCAATCGCGGCCGCGGACGCCTCCGCGGTCGATCTACTGTTGGTGCATCACGCGCCATGGGCTGAGATCGACCTGCATCTTCGCGAAGGAAAAATCGCGCGATTGCGGGAGCTTGGAATCTCATTGTACGCCGCCCACGAGTCGCTCGATCACATGGCGGGAGACAGCACGGGAAGCGCGCTGACGAGCCTGATCGGCATCGCGAGCGAAGAAGCAAGAGAAGGCGAGATGACTATTGGAGCGGCGCCGCACGTGTCGCTCGACGAGTGGCTGCAGGCAGTTGCGGCGGCGCTGCAAGCACCCGTGCGCGCCTGGCCGAACAACCCTGTTTCCCGGCGCGCCGCTATTGTACCCGGCGGTGGTGGGAGCACGCAGTACCTCGCGCGCGCTGCAGCCGAGGGGTGCGACACATTTCTAACCGGCGAGGGCTCGATTTACACCGAGTTGTTCGCGCGCGAGGTCGGCCTCACCTTCGTCTACGCCACGCACTCGGCCACGGAGTTTCCGGCAGTCTGCTCCTTCGTACAATCTGTGGCCAAAAGCGTGCGACGTGGATTGGCTGGCGATTCCGGAGTCGGCGGACATTACGGGAGGTGGGAAAGCGCCTTTGCAGTATGGTTGGTAGCATCTGCGTCATCGGCTCCCGTGGGACGTGCCGCTAACGCCTTCGCACGCGGCTGCTGCGCTACTTCTGCGCCGCGCGCATTGCAACTTTGCTCTGGCGCTAGTCGAAGAAGATGCATTCTCGAAAGGACAGAATGAGGCGATATATCGCGTCTGTTTGCCAACTGCTCGCATTGCATCTGTCCAACTGCTCATGCCCGTCCCGGCTGTGACTGAGGTGGGGTCGTGGGACGCGTGGGAGAAAACCCTGACGTCACGCGCGATCGCGCCACGTGCCGCGGCGCAGCTCCTGATTACACACGCCCGTGTCCTTGATGTCCGCACGGGACGCGGCGGCGATAAGCGCCGCTGAAGCTATTGCGACAAGCCAGGGCGCGAGCTCACTAACCATCCTATTTGTCTGACACGCACAACGATCACTGGAGGCACGAAATGGCTAAAGGCCTGGATTGCTTGCGTTGTGGAGGATCTCTCGAGCGCGGTTACGTGGCCGACAAGGCGCACTACTCTGTGCCCGACACACAGAACTGGGTCGAGGGCGCTCCCGAGCACTCGTTCTGGCAGGGGCTCAAGATGAAGGACCGGGACGTTCTCCCGGTAATGACGTACCGTTGCGAGCGGTGTGGCTTTCTCGAATCCTATGCTCCGCTCAAGGAGCCCTGAGCCCGCAATGCGCGAGGCACTCCAAAAGACCTTGGCATTGACATTCCGGCTGCATGGTGTCAAGTTTTTGACATAGACAGTCAACCACCCTCCGAGTCGCAAAACCGCAGTGCCCAAACAGCCCCCACTCAATCTCAGCAGACGCGAGCGGCAGATCCTGGAAGTGATCTACCGCCTCGGCAAAGCCACGGCCGCGGAAGTCACCGCTGAGCTACCCGATGCGCCCACACTGACTACCGTGCGCGGGCTGCTGAGAATACTCACGAACAAGGGACACATCCGGCACGAGTACGACGGACCCCGTTACGTGTACGCTGCCGCGGTCTCGCGCGGCGCGGCCGGCTCCTCCATGCTCACTCACGTGGTGCGCACATTCTTCAATGATTCGCCGGCGAACGCGATGGCCGCCCTTCTCGGCTCATCCGGCTCAAAGCTGAATAACGAAGAGCTGAACCGGCTCTCTGATCTGGTCGATCATGCGAAGAAGGGAGTGAAAAAGTGATGCTTTCGTCCAACCTTCTTTCGACGGCCGGTATCCTTCTACCCGGATTGCTCGCGAAGGGGCTCGTCATACTTCTGGTATTGGCGATTGCGGCGAGCCAGCTCCGGAGAGCGTCTGCAGCTGTGCGCCACGCCACGTGGACAGCCGGAATTGTGTCGCTGCTTGCGCTTCCCATCGCGCTCGAGCTCGGACCGCGCGTGCACGTCGCGAGTCTCGTGCAAGGATTCTCGCAATCGTTTTCCAGTCTGAGCGACGTGGCGCGGGCTCCACTGGGGGGAGCCGGAAACCAAGCCCGACCCGCTTTACCTATCAGCGCGCACGATATTCTCGACGGCGCATCGTCGGTTGCGGCTTCTGCGCCGCGCCGGAGCATCAACGTCGCCGTTCTGCTTTTCGTCGTATGGGTCATCGGTGCGCTCGTCCTGACAGCGCGCGATATCGGCCGCTCCGCGCGTGCTCGTCGACTGATCTCCCGGTCTCGCGTGGTTCGAAATGCGAGTGTCTTGCGGGTCGCCGCCGAGCTCCGCAATCGTTCAGGGATTGACCGACCCGTGCTGCTGGTGGAGAGCGATGAAATACTCGGCCCCGCCACATTCGGTATTTTCCGTCCCGTGGTGCTGCTCCCGAACGACGCATACGCATGGTCGCCGGACACCCTGCACACTGTCCTCGCGCACGAGTTCGGGCACGTCGCGCGACGGGATTGTCTGACTGACGCGATTGCGCTGGCCGCGCGCAACATCCACTGGCTCAACCCCACGGTCTGGATCGCCGTGAGACGGATGCGATTGGAGCGGGAGCGGGCCTGCGACGATCGAGTTCTGGAAATGGGCGTCAGTCCGATTCCATACGCGACTCTGCTCCTCAACGTGGCGCGCGCCGCGTTGCGCGAGCCCCATGCGTACCAGTTATCTCGTACCGGAGCGCTGGCGATGGCGGCTCCCAGCGAGCTCGAGTCCCGCTTGCTCGCGATCTTTGATCCCAAGCTTCACCGCGGCAGCCTGAGACGCGGCCAGAGATTCGCCGTGGCGGCAATTGCTGCTACTACGAGTTTGCTGATCGCTGGTCTCCGTCTTGAAGCCGCACCCAACACCGCAGTGGCAATCCCGGATGCTGGTTTCGGTGGACAAACAAGCGCGGCCGCTGGCGTCGCGTTCCGGGACTCTGCGTCGCGTTCTGAGATGCTCGCGCCAGCCGGAAATACGGGCACCAGAACCGAAGGAGCGACACCGGTTACGAGCACGCTGCAGCGTGGTGATACGCCGCCTCAACCAAGAGTCTCCGAGCCCGATACGCGTCAGGATTCAGTCGCGCATCCGCGAAGCGAGCGCATTTCCACCTCAAGGCAGACGCTCGCTGACGCTCTCAGGGGTTACGAAGCATCACGCTACGGCCCCGACTCGCTCCTTGTGCACAGCTTGCGCGCACAACTCGACCGCGTTTCTCGCTGGGAAGGTGACTTGGTGTCAGAGCGATCCGCCTGGGCGCTTGCCCGGGTTCGTGATGGTCGGATCATCGAACCGATGGTCGATGAGCTGACAAACACCGACTGGCGCGCGCGAGCATACGCGGCCTGGACGCTGAGCGAGGCCGGTGCTTCGGCGATGCGCGACCGGCGGGCGACCGGGCAATTGACATCCGCTCTAACGCACCCCGTGTGGCGGCTTCGCGCCATGGCGACACACGCACTTTCCGCGATTGGCGACCCCGCGGCACGGGGCGCCATGCTGGGCGTTATCGACGACGAAGCCTGGCAAGTTCGGCTCGGCGCCGTCGACTATATAGCCCGTTTGAAGGATCCGACGCTCCTGCCGATCATGGAGCGCCTGACTCGCGACACACACATCGCCGTGCGAGGCGCTGCTACCGAGGCGCTCGCTACCAACCGCACCAGGAACAGCAGCAGCAGAAACTAACGCCGTCCACCGATCATACGACGCAACTGTTTTGCGCAGTGATGTCAAAAAATTAACATCTAACGAGTGCCTGTGTCCTTATCCTGCCCATTCCGTCAATCCTGACATTCCTGCTCCCTGTTCATCCTCTTCATCCCCTCAAAGTTGTTGTCTGTTGCCCAAAAGGAGGTTTGATGACGTGCTGACTGCCTCGACTATCTTCGCGATTTTTCCGAGAACGAAAATATGGCAAGCTGCGACCGCTTTGGGGTTACTCGTGACAATGTGGCCAACTCTGATCTCGGCCCAGAGCAAATCCGATGTCCCGAATCGCTTTCCAGCCGAGCTGGACGCCTACATCGCCAAAGCAGTAGAGGATTGGGAGATACCCGGTCTGTCGATCGCCATCGTTCGGAATGACTCAGTGATCGTGGTGAAAGGCTACGGTGTGCGTGAAATGGGAAAGCCTGACAAGGTGGACGAGCACACGGTCTTCGATGCCGCGTCGCTCACAAAGTCGTTCACGGCCACCGCAGTCGCGATGCTGGTCGACGAAGGCAAATTGCGCTGGGACGACCCTTCCCGTTGGCTGAGGTTTCATCTCGGCGACGGAACGTGGGAAGGCCGGCGCCTGGTTAGCGAAGCAGCGATGCAGGAGATGCATTCGCCACAGCTGATCATTCCAACAACACCCGCGTTCCGCACCGCACGGCTAGTCAACTTCTTCGCCGCATACGGACTTGGCTTTCAGGTGATGGACTATCGTGGCCATCCAATGCTCTGGCACACCGGAGGCGGTGACGGCCAACTCGCGTACATGGCGCTGCTGCCTCGCGAGAAACTGGGAGTGGCTATCCTCGTCAACACATGGATCGCACCTGTCATACACGGTACACTCGCAGCGCGCGTGCTGGATACGTATCTGGATATCACGCCACTGCGCGACGGGAGCGCGGAGGGACTGCAAGGCCGACCGGCTCAGCAGCAGCGAACACGGGACGCCCGCAAGGCCGTACGAGACAGCATCGTTCGGGGATCCACTCCGCCGCGTCCGCTATCGGCGTACGCTGGTTCATACATAGACAGCCTCTACGGCGATCTAACTATGCGCATCGAGCGCGGCGCCCTTGTCTTGCGAATGGGCCGTGAAGCGGCGGACCTGGTTCATCGCCGCGCTCATACCTTTCTGGTGCGTTGGCGGGATCCGGTATTTGATGAGCTCTTCACCACCAACGGCACTTTCACGGCGGGGACAAGTGGTGCGGTTGACGCATTCACGATGCGCCTCAACCGCGACACGATTGCCGTTCGCCGCGTAGCGGAACGCTGAAGTGCCCACGCTAAAGGGTGACGCTCCGATGGCTTCCACGCACGCGCGTCGGAGCAGTGAACGCCTGAGCAAAGGGCAAGTCCCGCAAATCTCACAGCGCAGCTCGCCGGCAATTATCCATCCCAGACGCCGGCTCCAGACCCTCCCCGCGTTCCTTTCTCTCGCCCTGGTCGCGAGCTGTCACCGCGTTGCGCCGGCCAGTATGGAATCAGGGCCGGCCTCCCGTTCAACACGGGATGGTGCGACGTCGGTCGCGTTCACGAACGCGACTCTGATTGATGGAACGGGTGCCGCGCCGCGCACCGGAATCACAGTGCTCGTCGCGGAGGGCAGGGTGGCCGGCATTTTCCCGACCGGATCACGTTCGCTTCCCGCGAATGCGCGCGTCGTCAACGTGGCTGGGAAATTTCTCCTTCCCGGTTTCATCGACGCGCACGTACACATCACCTACCCATTCATCACTCGGCCGCGCCAGGACTCGATACTCACATTTCTTTTTCATGGAGGAGTGACCGCCGTTCGCGATCTGGCCGGTGACGCAGTTGCGCTTTCAGCACTCAAGAACACGGCGCGTGCTCCGTCGGTAGGGTGGCCACAGGTCTACTACTCGGCGGTGATGGCCGGCGCCGAGTTCATGCGCACCGATCGAAGGTTGACACCCGTGGCGCATGGCTTGACGTCGGGAGAAGCACCGTGGCTGCGGGCCATCAAGGACTCCACAGACATCCTCCTCGCCATTCAAGTCGCGCGATGGACCGGAGCCACAGGGATCAAGCTGTACGCGGAACTTCCCGCATCACTCGTTGTGAAGCTCAGCGAAGAGGCACACCGCCAGGGTCTCAAGGTCTGGTCGCATTCAGCCATTGTGCCCGCGCGGCCAAGCGATGCTGTCGCCAGCGGAGTGGACGTTTTGTCACATGGCGATGTCCTGGTGCTCGAAGGGAACGACACCATGCCAGCGACGCTCGCCGGCTACAACTCGGCTCGGCGGTATGCTGCCGTTCCGGTCGAGTCTCAGGCAATCACAACTCTCCTGGAGCATATGGTCCGTCGCGGGACCATGCTGGAGCCTACGCTGTACCAGAACAGCCGATACGGCGCATTCGTCCAGAAAGACACGGCGAGACGCGCGCTCTGGCCGCTGGCTGAATGGTCGTACGCGCTCACTCGGCGCGCGCAGGGTCTGGGCGTGCGAGTCGTGGCTGGTACAGACCTGATGGGCTGGCCGGCGACCGATTCGCTCCCATACATCCATGATGAAATGGAGCTGCTGGTTACGAAAGCCGGCTTCACTCCGCTTCAGGCTCTGACTTCTGCAACTCTTAACGGCGCGCGGTCAATCGGAATCGAGCATGACTATGGAACGGCGAGTGTAGGCAAGATCGCGAGCTTCGTGATTTTACGTAGCGATCCAACGGTGGACATTCGCAATACGCGCACTGTGGATCTCATCGTAAAGGAAGGAGTAATCCATCAGCGCGCGTGGCCTGCGGCGTTGTCTTCGCAATCCCTGGAGCGCGCGCCGCTCGACTCCACAAGAATCATTGCGCGGTCGGGCGTCCAGCCGGCTGGCACGACAGCAGCTCCGCAATCGGAAATCTGGAAAGAAGTGGTGGCGCGGAATCGCGCAATGGAGCAGGCCGCCGGGAGCGGCAGCATGCTCGGCGTCGCGCGAACGTATTCGGACGACTCCAGGATCATCGGCGCAGGAGGTCGAGCGATCGCTTCAGGGCGAACGGCGATCGACGCGTACTGGTCCGCGATCCGCGACGCGAAGACATGGCAGTTGGATGTCATTGAGGTTGGCGGAAGCCGGGATATGCCGTATCAGCTCGGCCGGTCGACTCTGGTTCTGCGCTCAGAGCGCGGGGAGCGATCCGTGGTGACAAACTTTTTGATAATCTGGAAAAGGAACGCGAGTGGTACCCTGGAGGTTTACCTGCATCACTACAACTGAGTGGCCGATCCGTAATCCGAGTCCATCCTTTCTGGAAGCGCAACTTTCCGAGCTGGCTCCTCATCCAGGGCAGCGCGTTGGCTGCAACCTTCGCCGCTCTCGGTCGCTGCCCTGCTCGAGCGACCAACTTACTGATGCAACTTGAGCCCTATGACTTTTTCCCCACGCTGGATTGTCGCCGCTTTGAAAACCGCATTGATGCCAGGAGCCCGTATGGTTACCGAGCCGGCTGAGTCACCTACAACCGGCTCCTCCGAAAGCCCGGCGACAGTCAACCGACGAATACCGCTAAACATCGGATGGCTACCGATGCCCTCGGTAATGCTTTTCTGGCCGAACACTTCGATGGAGCCGGCTGCGTTGCCAACGCGAATGAACCGCGAATGCAGCACGTCGGAAGGGGTAAGTCTTGCCACGTTGAGGGGATCGAACGACTGAGGAAAAAGTGGCGCGCTTTCAGTCTCAACGACAATTCGCCACCCAGGTGCTGCGTGAAAAGCAGCGCGACTCCGGGCCATGCGGACCCCGAGATCTCGAACGTCGGCACGGGCGCTTGAATCGAAAGCGGCAGCTGCACGCGGCTCCACTGCGCAACCTTGCTCACCGCGTGGTATCCGGGCGGCGATCTCGTCGAGTGACTGTTCATCGCGCTGTTCGAGCGAATCTTTCCACGCCGGCACCAGCCGGTCGAGTATCGAGGCGAAGGCCGCGCCCGTAGCGTAGCTTCGCGAGCGCACGTCCTCCGCCTGAAACTCGTTGAGCGGAAGGACGATCTGCTCACCTGAGGCCTGCGATTGTACATAGGTCGCGAGTCCCTCATTCAGCTCGCTCCTTCTCTCGTAAGTGACACTGGCTGAGTCTAGCAGTCTGTATCGCTCAGTACGTACGTCGATGGCGGCTGCCGCCCAGCATGCCACGTCCAGTCTGCTTCTCGCCACAAGCGCCCGGCGCATCAGGTGGCTCTCGAGCCGACGCAACGCCAGGTTCCGCACATTGGTAAACGGGTATGCAAAGAGATCGACTTCATTGGCAGACCAGCCGGGGTGGCGCGTCCGCTGAAAGACGTGAAACAGCTCGTGAATCGCGACCGCGGCGCGCCGGTTCGTGGAGAGCGAGCTGGGTTCGTTCGATAGTGTCGCCGTCTGCAAGCCGGCAATTTGCGCGGTCGAGTTCGCAGTCACCGCCGGGTGCCGTCCCGTAACGACCGCCGTGCCCGGCTGCGTGTCGAGCTCACGGAATTCAGGCGGCGGGCCTGGATGGCGGAAGAGATAGGTACTTTCGCCGTCGTATATCGCGAGCGGCATCTGCCGGGGATCAAAGCCAGGCCAGAGAGGGCGAGTAGCGAGCTGGTCGACGGCGCGAACGATTTC
>JACDCM010000009.1 GCA_013817545.1 Gemmatimonadaceae bacterium
ACAGGCCCTGATCTCTTCGTCGGGATAGGTCTCGCTTGGAAAATACGCTTTCGATTCCAGGCCAGCCTCGGCCACCAGTGAAGCCCAGCCGGCTTCACCAAGTTTCGATACCACGTAATTTTTCAGCTCAGTGTGAATTATGCCGTACATGATCGTGTACCTCTGCACAGAGAACGTGGCTGCCACCAGTCGAGAAGGCGAGACGATGGACTTGCTGTGGGGAAGAATCATGGAGCAACGCTGCTTGTGGGCAGTGCAAAACATGTGCTGACCCCGTTTTTCGCACCGGGAAGCGTGCGGCCACGCCGTAGCGGCATGAAGCTCTGACTCCCTATCTTGCGACGCGCGCTGCCATTCGAGGTGCAAGGTGTAGCTGTTCGCCTCGTGCGGCGTGCCACACCGGTTGTTGATTTGAGCTACCAGCTTCCCAAACTCTGAGCGATTATGGCTTCCTTCGACGTGATTTTCATTGGTGGCGGACCGGCCGGCTACGTAGGGGCAATCCGGTGCGCCCAACTTGGCCTCTCCACCGCTGTCATCGAGCGCGAGGCATTGGGAGGTACGTGCGTGCTTTGGGGTTGCATCCCCGCAAAAGCGTTGCTTGAGAGTGCTGCACTGGCCAACAAGATGCGCCACGCCGCGGATTTCGGCATCACCACAGGCGGTCTCTCCTTCGACTACGGCGTCGCGATGAAGCGCTCGCGCTCCGTCAGCCAGCAGAACTCAAAGGGCGTGGAATTCCTCCTCAAGAAAAACAAGGTCACATACATCAAGGGGACTGCCAGGCTCGCCACCTCCAAGGGCGGTGAGAAAAGTGCCAAGATCGTGTCCGTGCGCCTGGCGAATGGCAATGAAGAGACGCACGACGCGAAGAAAGCGATCGTCATTTCCACCGGGTCGCGCGTCAAGGGACTGCCACAAATCGGCCTCGAACTCAACACGACTACCGTACTTTCTTCCGACGAGGTGTTGGTCCTCGACAAAGCGCCCAGGACAATGGCCGTCATTGGTGCGGGAGCTGTAGGCTGCGAATTCGCCGATGTTTTCAACGCCTTCGAGACGCAGGTGACTCTTCTGGAGGTGCTGCCAAGCATTCTGCCGATTGAGGACGCCGAGATTTCCGCCGAACTCGCGAAAAGCCTGAAAAAACGCAAGATCGATATCGTGACGAGTGCGAAGATCAGCAATGTCAAAGTGGGCAAGACCAGCGTAAAGCTCACAGTCGAGGCTGGTGGAAAACAGCAGGATCTCGAGGTCGAAAAGGTTCTCGTTGCGGCGGGGAGAGCGCCCAATGTGGAAGACATTGGCCTGAAGGAAGCGGGAGTGCAGCTCAGCGAGCGTGGCTTCATCAGGATCAACGAGAAGATGGAGACGTCAGCAGCCGGTATCTACGCGATTGGCGACGTCGCAGGCCCCCCCATGCTCGCACACAAGGGCTCGCGAGAGGGGCACGTTCTCGCCGAACTGCTCGCGGGTCAGCATCCCCACCTCGTGAACTACGGTAACATACCCAGCGCGACATACTGCCACCCCGAAGTGGCGTCCATCGGCCTCACCGAGCAGCAGTGCAAGGAGAAGAAGCTGGACTACAAGGTCGGCAAGTTTCCCTTCTCCGCGAACGGGCGCGCGCGCACTTCAGGCGAAACGGAAGGATTCGTCAAGATCATTCGCGACGCGAAGTACGGCGAGATACTCGGCGCACACATCATCGGCGCACATGCGACGGAACTGATTCATGAGCTCGCGGTGGCGCGGGAGAACGAGTACACGGTAGAGGAAATCGATCTCGCGATTCACGCTCATCCGACGCTTTCCGAGGCCATAGCGGAAGCCGCGTTGGATTCCATGGGCAAGATGATTCATGCGTGATTGTCGGGAGGCGGGGGTGGGGGTTGGGGAGTCTGCCAGCTTCGGTTCTGAACAACCGGAATCCCGAAAAGCAGACTCTCTCACTCCCAGTCCCCCAACTCCGCCTCCCGAGCTCTGGGTTGTGCACCTCGGAACACTTCCCTACGCGCAGGCGCTGGAGCTCCAGAGATCGGTGGCCAAGGCCAGAATAACGGGGGAGCTGCCACACGATGTTCTGCTGCTTGTCGAGCACCCTCCGGTTGTTACTCTTGGACGAACATCAAAGCGGGCGAATCTCACGGCATCGGCCGAAGTTCTCGAAGCTGGGGGCGTAGAACTGTTTGAAGTGGAGCGCGGCGGAGACGTGACTTTTCACGGGCCAGGACAGCTTGTCGGTTACCCAATCATCGATCTCAAGCGTCACAAGAAAGACCTGCATTGGTATCTGCGACGCGTGGAGGACGCACTCGTGCGCGTTCTCGCGGAATTCGGGCTCGGCGGGGAACGAAGCGCCGGATACACCGGAGTCTGGACACGCAAGTCCTCGGAAAGCAACGAGATGCCGCTACGGAAAATCGCGTCTATCGGCGTTCACAGTCGAGACTGGGTCACATGGCATGGATTCGCCCTCAACGTCACCACAGACCTCTCATATTTCGACCTCATCATCCCATGTGGAATTCAGGATGTGGTAATGACATCGATGACGCGTGAGCTTGGCTGGAATGTCGACATGGCAGCTGTAGAAGCCGCGGTTTCTCGTGCGTTCGGCGAGGTCTTTTCCCTGACTCCCGCTTCTGTCACTCCGGCTTCGTTGGAACCGCCTACCGCCTCCGTCGGCTGATTCTGCATTAAACGGCCTCCGTTCGTAGCGCGCGGATGATGCCCTGCTAGCGCCTCGGTATATTGCTTCCTCCATGACCGAGTCGCCCACTCTGACCGCCGAGCCTGCCAAACCCGCGCGCGACTTCGCCAGCGAGCTCAACCCGGAGCAGCATGCAGCCGCCACGTTTGGCGACGGGCCGCTTCTGATCATAGCCGGTGCGGGAACCGGAAAGACGCGAACGCTGGTATATCGAGTCGCGCACCTACTCGAGCGCGGCGTGAAGCCTGAGAGGATTCTGCTCCTCACCTTCACGCGGCGGGCCGCACAGGAAATGCTTGGCAGAGTAGAACACCTGGTAGGAAACGTTAGCACCCGCGTGCACGGCGGCACCTTCCATGGCACTGCGCATCGCCTCCTTCGCGCGTACGGAGAGCAGGCCGGCCTGGCTAGAGACTTCTCGATCATGGACCAGGGAGATTCAGAAGACCTCATGGGAATCTCGCGCGGTAATCTGGGCTACGGTCAGCGCAAATCCCGCTTCCCCAAGAAGGAAACGCTGCAACGTGTCTACTCTCGGCATGTCAACACCGAGATCACCGTCGACGACATTCTACGTGACGAGTATCCGCAGTTCCTGGACGATGCCCAGGACATCATCCGCATCTTTGCAGACTACACCGCGCGGAAGGGCGAGCGTAATCTTGTCGATTACGACGATCTGCTGCTTTTCTGGGCCGCCATGGCGGAGCAACCCGAGCTGGGAACGCGCATAGCGGGGAGGTACGATCACATCCTTGTGGACGAGTATCAGGACACCAACGTGCTCCAGGCGCGTGTCCTGCGCGCAATGGGCCGGATGCACCGAAACGTGACCGTGGTGGGTGACGACGCACAAAGCATCTATTCTTTTCGTGGTGCGAATTTTCGCAATATTCTCGACTTCCCTACGCAGTGGCCCGGCGCGACCGTCGTACCTCTGGAGCGAAACTACCGCTCCACGCAAGCAATTCTGGATGTAACGAACATCCTGATCTCTCGCGCACCCGAGCGCTTCACAAAAACACTGCACACCCGGCGAAGCGGCGGTGACCGCCCAGCGCTCGTCGCGGCCAAGGATGAGCATGAGCAGACGCGCTTTGTCGTCGACCGAATCCTCGAGCTGCATGAAGAGGGAACACCACTGCGCGACATCGCGGTTCTCTTCCGCGCCGGCTACATGTCGGCAGAACTGGAGATAGAGCTCACGAATCGCCGAATCCCGTTCGAGAAATGGGGTGGCCTCAAGTTTCTTGAAGCCGCGCATGTAAAAGACATGTTGGCTTTTCTTCGCCTCGTCGAGAATTCTCGCGACGAAGTGAGTTGGTACCGGGTTCTCCTCCTCCTGCCCGGGATCGGTGATACCACCGCTCGGCGCGCGATCGCTGCGCTCACCCAACGTGCCTGGGATCCACAAGCGCTCGCGGACTTCGTGCCGCCTCCGCGTGCTCGCGAAGCGCATGCACGTCTGATGGCGCTCATGAAGTCACTTCGCTCGTCTGCATCGGGAGCGGGTAGCCACAGCGAGGAAAGCCGGTCCAGTGTTAGCGCCGAGATCGCTCGCATCCGGACTCTTTACGACGACATTCTGCGTGAGCGATATGACCGCGCTGAGCCTCGTCTGGCCGACCTCGATCGACTTGAAGCAATCGCCGGCGAATATCCATCGCGCGCGGCGTTTCTTGCCGAACTCGCCCTGGAGCCGCCGTCCTCCACACAGGATCTCGCATCGGGATCTCCCGAAGACGACGACGCCCTCATTTTGAGCACTGCTCACAGCGCGAAAGGTCGCGAGTGGGATGCGGTGTTCCTCATCTGGGCGCTGGATGGCTGGTTCCCCTCAACGCGCGCTCTGCGAAATCCGGAGGATGCCGACGAGGAGCGCAGGCTGATGTATGTCGCGATGACCCGAGCACGAGACGAGCTGTACGTTACCTACCCCATTGGCGGCTTCGCCTCCAGGGGCGGGGGATACTCAATGGGGCAGCTCTCCCGATTCATCGATCAGGGAGTGCGGGCGTCCATGAATCACCTGGTAGCTATGCCCGAAGCCGAAATCCCTGAAGCCAGAAGTCGCGGAGCGCAGCCCGTAATGGATGTTCGTGCGCTTTTGCGGGGGAGGTTCGGTGGAGTTTGAAGGCGGGTCGTCCAGCACTATCAGCGCGCCAACCACGCTCGAACGGCGCCTGCCGGATCTTTTGGTGACTTTTTGGCGATGGCAATAATACGCGCTATTGCGCGCCTCACATCGCGACCTTCTCTATCATACACACCGTCGAACAGCTCGAGATCCGTCAGGTAAATTCGGCGGGCGAGCAAGGTGGCGTTGTCGAGTCGAATCCGCTCGACCGCACGCACGGGAATTGTCTTGAGTCGCGGAGCGATATTTTGGAGCAGGGAAGCGCGAGCAGAGGCGTAAATGGAATCTCGAGCCCCCAGCCGCGCATCCACGCTATTGGGATTGGCACTGAAAGCGGAGTCCAGCGCGCGGTAAAGAGTGTCGTAGAATGCGCCGAGCGTTTTTTCATCCTCCCAACGTGCCTCGCTCGCGGCTGCCGACAGTGAATCGCCACGCGACGCAAAAAACCACGTCGCACCGCGGGCTCCAACGAAGTTGGCGAACGATTCATTGAAGACCGCTTGCCCGGGCGCATAGAAAGTGTTGTGAGTCAGCTCGTGAATTACGGTGTTGACGAGATCCACGGAGTCAGCGCCCAGCGTCGTGGACAACA
Source organism: Gemmatimonadaceae bacterium (assembly GCA_013817545.1). Taxonomy (GTDB): domain Bacteria; phylum Gemmatimonadota; class Gemmatimonadetes; order Gemmatimonadales; family Gemmatimonadaceae; genus JACMME01. Next base: position 5,443 of record JACDCM010000009.1, read on the forward strand.
ACGGATCGTTAAACCAGCCTAGCGTACTGAACGCCGACGACGGGCGCAGCGTCACGTCGAAACCCTTTCGCTCGAGCTCCGCGGCCGAGCGGCGCGCGGCATGGAAGTCGAAAAATCCCTTGTACGGAACCCGCCCAACAACCGGAAACCACCAGGTGTACCGTTCGAGTTTATCGCGATACGCGGCACCGAGGACGAGGACAAGCGTATCGCGCTCGAGCTGCGTAAATCTGGTGAAGCTCTCTCCCGCATCGAGCTTGACGGAATCCGCCGCGAATTCGCGCGCATCGAGGACGAGGGCGAGCTTGCCGCGAGTGACCGGGTCGACTGCGGAACTTCGAACCAGCTCGCCAATCGGCTTTCGCCCGCGCAGAATCTTGGCCTCTTCCCATCCTGCCCTGCTCAGATAACATCCGATAGGCGTGAGAGAAAAAAGTATCACACCGAACAGGAGTGCCGATCCCACGACGCGGCCCCAGCGCGTTCTCCGTTTCACGGCCGCTTTGCCCACCAGCGGACTCCTACTCGGTGCGTCACGCCAAGCACGCTGAAGCCCTGATAGGCGTAGTCAAGCGCGAAATGTCGGATGGCAAGGCCGCCTCCGAACGCCAACGATGCGGCCGCACTTTCATCCTGAGCAGAAGCGCCTATCCTCCCCAGCAGAGTGATGAAGTTCGAAGCTGCCCATACTGCTTCAGCGCCCCCAGCTATTCCGGTTTGACGCTCACGCTCATGCTCCACCTCAGCGACGGCGCGCATCCGCACTGGCCCTACCTTCCCGGAAGGTGACGCCAACCCTAGCCGCGCCGTACGTGGCAGGGGAGCACTCGCGCCTGACAGCGTGATGCGGCCACCGATGTTGTTAACCGAGAGGGCCAAGCCAGCGTCGCTCCAGATCGCAATAGCGACACCTGCGTCGAACGCCCCCGCGCCCCCACTCACGCCCGCAATCTGCTGCCGCACGACTTTCAAGCTTCCCCCCGCGCGCAATCTTCCTCGCGACACCGCATAGCCTACCGCGGCGGCGAAGTCTGTGGCCGATACGGTTCGTCCAGTAGGCGAGCCCAAACCGCTTCCGGGGTCAGCCGCTACCTCGTCCGCCGACCCATAATCGAGGGCGTGAACTCCAATACCAAGGACTCCAACACCCAGAGGAAACTTCGCCGCTAAGCTAGCCAGCGCCGTCGACTGAATGTGGCGCTGAACTGAAACTCCCGCTGATCGTGTATCGGCGCCGGCGAGTTGCCCGGGATTGTAAAAAATCGCTGCTTCATCGCCGCCATGCGCAGAATACACATCGCCTAACGCGAGTGCGCGAGTGCTGGCCGGCAGACGGAGAAATACGGCAGCGGTTTGGGAATTCTGAGCGCGAGCGCTCAGCGGCACGAGGACGCACGCGCCAACCGCGACCCGCCTTAATATGGTGCTACTGATCACTCACACCTGAGATGGAGACTGGCACTGGCCACTGATACGGACTCCGACCCTGGGACCAGGACTGGCACTGGCGTCCGGTTGCTACCTCACAATCCGCGGAAAAATCGAGCCAGCCATTGCCAGTAGCCAGTACGGTTCTAGTCTGGTCACCAAAGCTCAGTCCCGAGCCCCTATCGTAACCTGAAGATCCCAACCTGAGCTTTCAGATCCGGGTTGAACACGCCTCCCGCTGGCGTCGCGAACCTGAGCCCCGCCGGCGCGCTCCCCGGAGGAGTATCGAGCTGGTAGTACGCAAACGTACTCGGTACCATGGCGCCGTTTATGGACTGATTGTACGGCAAATTCTTGACGAGAATTGGGAACGCGCGCGGAAAACTGGAATTCGGCGAGGTGCGGTTAGCGGCACGAAACAACGCGTCATACAGAAACCGCAGATTACGCGACTTGAATCGCAGCCGAGGGCTCACGGCGTTGCGCGGCACCCCCGGAATACTGTCGGTGTACAGCGCCATCCCAAAATCAGCGAACACCGATGTAAATGCCTCGCCCATCACATTCTCCACATTCTCAACACTCGTGCGACTGGTTTGCACGAGACGAGTGAATATCGTGCTGTCCCGAAGATCACCGAGATACCTCACAAAGAGCCACGCCGCTCCACGTCCCTCGCAGCATTCATCCGTCTGGAAGAGTGTCAAGGACGTGCTTTCGGGGTCGAGCAGATAGGAGTAGGAATTTTCCAATTGCTCGGCGATGAAACCGAATGCCGAATCGGGGAACAGATTGCCCGGGCTGCTCCGGCCGGAGGGTGGAGGAAACTTGTTCTCGTAATGCCGCGAGGCAAGCTCTTCGGCAAGATGGCTAAGTCCTTCGTTGAGCCAATCCGTTTCCTGGCTACCACCACGCACGAGAGCGTGCTGGTTATAGGAAATCATGTGCTGCAGCTCGTGGATGAACGTGCTGGGCAACAGGCTCTGCACGGCGGCTTTCGAGATCGCGCAACTGAACTGGCCGGCAGGATCAGGCACGAATCCGTAGAATATCTCGCCTTTGTTGGAATCACTGCTGCGGCTCGAGAGGTCGAATCCGAAGAAAAATCCAAGCACCTGGCCCTGAGTGGTGCACGCAGGCTTGGGTGAAAGCGCGTTGACGATGGGCGTCAACAGCATGATCACCTTTCCATTACCATCGATGTCGGACTCCGGCCCAAAGGTACGGAGATCGATCGGATACAGCGTCTCGTCAAACAGCTTACCGAAGTTGGTAAGCTCCGAGTCAGTCAATCCATTGGACGGTGATTTCTCGTCGATGTACACTAGCACGTTCTGCCCAATGTGCTTCAGTTTCGCCTTTGCGGTTTTGAAGCACGTTTCCTCAGGGTCGAGAGAGCACAAAACCCGGAAGTCGCGAGTGCTGTTGAGGGTGAGCGCTTCGAGCGAGATGGGCCGGTTGGCCGCCAGCTCCGCAGCGGTCGGCACAGGCATGCGACGCTCCGCCGCGCGCAACGCAAGGTCGAACCGCGATTGCAGCGACGTGGCGCCTTCTCGTACGCTTCGGTCCAGTGCCGCTGATAGACTTTGCGGGACGGGTGTCGAGGAGTTCCCGAGTAGAAAGCTGTGGGTCGCTAGGGGTACGGAGGCGCTTGCAAACTGCGGAACAACGAGGTAGCTGGCCCCGTCGCCAGGCAGGCGCAAGCAGTTCCCCAGCTCTGTGCCGCTAATCGTGATGCCCTCGTACAAGGCTAGCGAGAGCGTCGGGGAGGTTTGGACATACGTAATGTTGATGCTGCTGGTGCGCGCCGTGCCCACCTCGACAACGAGTGGAACGGCGCCAGGCGAAACGCATGGTGGTACGATGATCGTGATGCTGGAAGCCGTAGCGTTGATGATCCGCGCGCGCGCGGAGCCGAAGAACACCGAGTTGCCCGCCGCTGAGGAGTTGAAGCTTGTTCCGGTGAGCGTAATGGTATCCCCGGCCTGGGTACTCTGCTTCGAGCTGCCTGTAAGTGTGGGGCCGGGTGTACCCGTCGCTGTGAACGTCTCCATGTTCTCATCCTGGCCTCTCACAAACGCTGCAGCAATCGTGTACTCGCCTTGTTGCGAACCCAGTCGCACGTCCACGCGCGCGATCCCATCGATCCCTGTCCCCACGACGGTATCACTCAGGGTTACCCCGGACTGTGCGGCGGGACGAAACACAACCGCTACGCTTCGAACTGGGTCGCCTGCTGGATCGGTAACTTTTATTTGTAGTGGGAGGGCCAGGATACTCCCCGCCGCCCCCTGTTGGTCGTCACCACCCTGAATGGCAATCTGATAGACACTTTCCTCTGTAGGATCAGTGCCACGGTCCTTGCTGCAGGCCAGGGTAGCCAGAACGAGCATCGCTGCGGAAAGACGGCGAAAAACCATGTCACCCTCGAAAAGAAAACGGGTTATTGAGCGAAAATACGTGGGAAGCCCTGGTGAACTAATGAATATCCCGAATGTACGGCGTCTTGCCAATGCCGAAGGTCATTCCTTTACACTCGTGGCAGGAGGACGTGCCACCAAAGGGAAAACGACCTGCCGGTCAACCCGTAACTAAGACATGAAGGCCGATTTAATTCCAGTTACTGGTTCCTGAACCCTCCGCCACTGCTATTATATAAGCTTATACGGCAGCGGCAGGCATACCGGTTCCAACGGCATCGCGCTCTGGCACGCGTACTCGGCGATATTCGAAGGCTCGCTGTTGCTCATCCCTCCTTGCATGTCTTCCTTGACTCTGCGGTAATGACTTTCGTTCATCTCCACTGCCATTCGGAGTATTCACTTCTCGATGGCGCGAACCGCATTGATAGTCTGATCGAGCGCGCTCAGGAGTTGGAGCAGCCGGCGCTCGCCATAACGGACCATGGGAACCTCCACGGCGCGTGGGAATTCCAGGAGAAGGCCAAGAAGGCAAATCTGAAGCCCATTATAGGCATGGAAGCGTATGTCGCGCCCGGAAGCCGGCGGGAGCGCGGCCGGCCGAAAAGTGCCTCAGGCAGCTCTGCCAAGCCATACTTTCACCTCGTTCTCCTGGCCCGCGATGCTCAGGGCTATCGGAACCTCGTGAAGCTCTCCTCGCTCGCATTCACGGAGGGCTTTTACAGCAAGCCACGAGTCGACCGCGAATTGCTGGTCCGCTACAGCGAGGGGCTCATCGTTTCCTCCGCCTGCATTGCAGGGGAGGTAGCGTCCCACCTGCTCGCCGGCCGGTACGAGGAAGCCAAGGCTGCCGCTTCGTGGTACGCAGAGGTGTTTCCGGATCGCTACTACCTGGAGGTGCAAGGGCACGACTCGCCCGGTCAGGCTGAGCTGAATCGCCAGGTCTTCCGCCTCGCGGACGACGTTGGCCTTCCGGTGGTAGCCACCAACGACGCGCACTTCCTGCGCGAGAGCGACCATGACGCGCATGATGTTCTTCTTTGCATTGGTCTCGCCAAGGACCGAAGCGACACCGAGCGCATGAAGTACGACCGCGGACTGTATTTCAAAAGTGCGCCGGAGATGGCCGAGCGTTTTCCTGATCGCCCAACGGTTATCGAGAACACGCTGCGAATTGCTGACGAAGCCGGGATAGAGTTCTCCAAGAAGTATCACGTTCCCTCATTTCCCCTCCCTGCAGGCTTTACATCTGAAAACGAGTTGCTGGTCAAGCTCGTCGAACAGGGCGCCGTGGAACGGTACGGAGATCCCTTGCCAGCCCACGTTCGCGAGCGCATGGAATACGAGCTGGGTGTCATCACGCACACAGGGTACGCCGGATACTTCCTGATCACCTACGATTTCATCAAGGCCGCGCGCGACCGCGGTATTCCCGTGGGGCCCGGCCGTGGCTCCGCCGCCGGTTCCCTGGTCGCCTATGCACTGCGCATCACCGACGTCTGCCCTCTCAAGTTCGACTTGCTGTTCGAGCGCTTTCTGAATCCGGAACGCATTTCGATGCCCGACATCGATGTGGATTTCTGCTTCGAGCGAAGGGGCGAGGTCATTGAGTACGTGCGGCAGAAATACGGGCGGGATTCGGTAGGGCAGATCATCACTTTCGGCACCATGAAGTCCCGCGCAGTGATCAAGGACGTTGGCCGAGTGCTGGGATTCACCCCCGCAGAAACGGACCAGCTGGCGAAGCTCATCCCAAACCAGCCGAATTTTTCTCTGACGGTGAAGGAAGCCGTCAAGCAGACGCCCGATATCGCCAGGCTGTACAAGACAGACCCGCGCTACACTCAGCTGCTCGATTTCGCCATATCACTGGAAGGCTTGTCCCGCCACGCGGGAGTGCATGCCGCTGGCGTCGTGATCGCGCCCGGACCGCTGGACGACTACATACCGATCTGCACGCAAAACACCAAAGGTGCAGGTTCCGGTGGAGACGACGAACAGGTCGTCGTCACTCAGTATGATATGAACGGCCTGGAGAAGGCCGGCATGCTCAAGATGGACTTCCTCGGTCTGACGACGCTCACCGTGATTCACGATGCCACGGCGATGATCGAGAAGCGCACAGGCGTTCCTCTGAATCTCCACGCTGTTCCGCTCGATGATCCAGAGACCTACAGGATACTCCGAGCGGGGCGGACGGCGGGCGTCTTTCAGTTCGAGTCGCCACTCGCAACCGACATGCTGCGCAGCATGCGGTGCGACCGCTTCGACGATCTCGTCGCGTCCAACGCGCTGATGCGCCCAGGACCACTGGACGCCGGCATGCATCGCGTCTTCATCCAGCGAAAGCGCGGCGAGGACGCGGTGACGTACCGCCTGCCTGAGCTCGAGAGCATTCTTTCGACGACATATGGCGTCATCACCTACCAGGAGCAGGTGATGCGAATTGCCCAGACCCTGGCCGGAATCTCACTCGCTGAAGCCGATGTTCTTCGCAAGGCTGTAGGTAAAAAGGACGCGGGACTCATTCGCTCTGAGCTTGGAAAATTCATCGAGAAATCGGTTGCTCGCGGTTATGACAGAAAGGTCATCGTTGAGCTGGCGAGTCAGATCGAGACGTTCGGACGCTACGGATTCAACAAGTCGCATTCAGTCGCCTACTCTATCCTGTCGTACCACACAGCCTGGCTCAAAACGCACCATCCAGCCGAGTTCATGGCAGCCATGCTGTCATCGCAGATCGGCGATGCGGATTCCGTGGTGAAGTACATCAACGAAGCTCGGGAGCTTGGAATTGAGGTTCTTCCTCCGGATGTGAACGAGTCTGGATACAAGTTCACTGTGGTGGGAGCCAAACGCATTCGCTTCGGCCTCGGCGCCATACGCAATGTCGGTAAGTCGGCCCTGGATTCGGTGCTCGGCGTGAGGGCTGACGGTGCTTTCACTTCGCTCTTCGACCTCACAAGGCGGGTCGACTTGCGCATCTGCAATAAGCGTGTGCTCGAAGCGCTCATCGGAGCGGGCGCGCTTGACGCGCTTGGCGGTCATCGGGCGCAGCTCTGCGCCGCGCTCGATGTCGCAATCTCGGAATCAGCGCTCGAGCAATTGGAGCGCGAAACCGGACAGGTCTCGCTCTTTGGTGACGAAATGAACGCCACAGGCCATGTTCCGTCATTGAATGCCTCTCTCCCCGTCATACCAGCCTGGGCGGACGACCAACGGCTCGCCCGGGAAAAAGAGATTCTCGGCTTTTACATCTCCGGTCATCCACTCGAACCGTTTCGTACGGAAGTCGAACTTTTCGGAACGCATACGGTGTCGCAGCTTGGAGGCTGGAGCGATCAGCCGATTGTGCTCGGTGTGGTAGTCACCGGAATCAAGAAACAGACTAGCAAGCGTACCGGAGCCGAATTCGCGCGACTCACTGTTGAAGATTTCTCGGGTTCCTGCGAGGTTACCGTTTTTCCGGAAGCCTGGACGCTTCTCGGCGCCCGAATCAAGGCCGATGTCCCGGTGCTCCTTAAGGGAGGTTATCCTAAACGCGATCAGGGATCGGACACTCCGACGTTCATCGTAGATACGGTAACGCCGTTCGCTGAACTGCGGGCGACTGGAAGCGTGGGGGTCTTGCTGGATCTCAGTGCGGACGCCAAGCTCCCAGCTGACGTGATAGGAGATATAAGGGATGCAGTGGCGCTGCACGCGGGATCAGCGCCGATTGAGGTGCGCTGGAACGATGGCAACGGAACCACGGCACGTCTTCGCTCGAGGTCGCTCAAGGTGTCGGTGACCTCCGCGTCATTGCAATCGCTGCGTGCGCTGCTGGGCCAGGCGCGCGTGAAGCTCATACGCGGGAGCTGACCGCATGGGTACGTCGCTCGACTTCGAGAAGCCCATCATCGAGTTGGAACGCCAGATCGAGGAGATCAGAAAAGGCGCGGGAAAACCGCAGGCAGGCGGCACGGATGGCCTGGAACCGCTGGAGCGTCGGCTTGCTGCCATGCGAGCGGAAGTCTACAAGAATCTTACCCCCTACCAGCGCGTGCAGGTCGCGCGCAATTCGAAGCGGCCTTTCACCCTGGACTACATCCGCCTCGTGCTCACCGATTTCGTTGAGCTGCATGGAGACCGGCTGTATCGCGAAGACGCCGCGATCGTAGGCGGTTGGGCGCGGCTGGACGGCGAAACCGTGATGATCATCGGTCATCAGCGCGGTCGGGATACCAAGGAGAATCTCCGGCGAAACTTCGGCATGCCGCATCCGGAAGGCTATCGGAAAGCGCTACGACTGATGAAGTTGGCTGAGAAATTCCACGTTCCCGTGATTACCTTTATCGACACGCCCGGGGCTTGGGCTGGACTGGGCGCGGAAGAGCGCGGTCAGTCGGAAGCAATAGCAAGAAACCTGTTCGAGATGAGCCGCCTCGAGACGCCAATCGTCGCAACGGTAATCGGCGAAGGCGGTTCGGGAGGAGCACTCGCGCTGGGGGTCGCCGATCGCGTACTGATGCTGGAAAATGCGATCTACTCGGTCATTACCATCGAAGGGTGTGCCGCCATACTCTGGAAGGACGGCAAGAGTCCCGAGATGAAGGAACGGGCAGCGACTGCGCTTCGTCTCACGGCTGAAGATCTCGTGAAGCTCAAACTTATCGACGAGATCGTGAAGGAGCCTGTCGGTGGAGCGCATGCAAATCATGAGGAGTCCGCCAAGGCGCTGCAGGCCGCGCTGGTGCGGCATCTCGACGATTTGCGCCGCTACAAGCCGGAAAAGCTCGTCCGGCGACGACGACAGAAATTTCTCCACATGGGCGCATTCGCGGAGTAGCCGTGCCGGCGTTGATCGAGGTTGAGTTCAAGGGCAATCGCAAACAGTTCTTCGACTACGCGGGCGAGGACGCGCTCCCGTTGCGGAGCGCTGTCATCGTCGAGGTGGACCGCGGCGAGGACCTCGGTCGCGTGCACTCCGTCGGGGAGCTTGCGGCCAAACGTTGCGAAGGGTGCGCACATGGCTGCGGCGACACCCAAACCCCAAACAAGCGCATTCTGCGCCTGGCTACGGCCGATGAAGCCGGCAAAGCGGCTAGCCTTCCCGCGCAGGATGAAGATGCACGGCGCCGAGCCATGGAGCGTGTGAAGGCCAACGGCCTTGTCATGAAGCTCACGGATGCCGAGTGGCAGTGGGACCGGAAGAAGCTGACATTCTATTTTACGGCGGAAAGGCGCGTCGATTTTCGCGTGTTGGTCCGCGATCTGGCTGCTCTCTTTCGAACGCGAATAGAGCTCAAGCAGATCGGAGTGCGCGACGAAGCCAAGCGCCTCGATGGAATCGGTCGATGCGGACGACGCTATTGCTCTTCCTCATGGCTCCCGGATCTTCGCCCGGTGAACCTGCAAGTTGCCAAGGATCAGCGTCTGTCGCTCAATCCCTCGCAGATCTCCGGTGCTTGCGGCCGCCTCATGTGCTGCCTGCGTTACGAGCACGACTTTTACGTCGCGAGCCGAAAGCGGTTTCCCAAGGAAGGCAGAGTGCTCGTCACTTCGCTTGGCGAAGAGAAGGTTATCTCGAATGACATTTTTGGTGATCGCGTAACACTCCGCGGGCTGGACGGAGAAGCGCGCGTTGTGCCGCTCGCCGACCTGAAGCGCGAGATCGAGGACGGCGCTTCCGGAGCGGGCGCGGCCACGGGAGTGGCAGTCCTGGAGGAAACTGACCACGATGTTCCGTATCAGGATTCGTCGGTCGACGACATCATTCCCGAGGAGAATGAAGGAGTGATCTCCACCGTTGAACTCTCGGCATTCCTCCAGGCGGCTGCGCCAGGTAGTGTGAATGCTGAAGGCGACACATCGCCTGAATCGGAAAGCGAACGCCCGGTTAGACGGCGCGGCCGCAGGGGTGGACGGCGCGGCAGATCCGGCGGCGACGGTGCGCCAGATGCATGACTTGAAACCGTTCTATATCACCACCGCCATCGACTACTCCAATGGCGACCCCCACATAGGCCACGCGCTCGAAAAGATCGGAGCCGATAGCATCGCTCGCTACCATCGTTTACGCGGCTACGATGTGCATTTTCTGATGGGCATGGATGAACACGGCCAGAAGGTCACGCAGGCAGCGGCCGAACGCGGCCTCTCACCGCAGATGCTCGTGGATGAGATTGCCGCAACGTTCCAGCGCGTCTGGGCAAGCCTCTCCATTTCCAACGATCAGTTCATTCGCACCACGGAGCCGTCGCACAAGACCGGAGTTCGCGCTCTTATCGAGCGCATCTTTGCGCGCAATCCGGATGACTTTTACGAGCAGGCCTACGAAGGCTGGTATTGCATTGGATGCGAGCTCTTCAAGCGGCAGGATGAGATCGTCGACGGGAAATGCACGCTGCATCCGACGCGAGCGCTCGATTGGGCGAGCGAACGCAACTGGTTTTTCCGGCTCACACGCTATCAGCCCTTTTTGCAAAGCCTCTTTTCGGAACGACCGCGCTTTCTGGAACCCGAGAGCAGACGGAACGAAATTCTCGCTCTCATCGATCGGGGCCTGGAAGACATTTCCGTCACGCGCTCGCGTTTAATCTGGGCGATTCCCTTCCCGCGTCCCTCGTCCGATGGAGAGCACCAGGGCACCTGGGTCTGGTTCGACGCCCTTCCGAATTATCTCACCGCCACCGGTTTCCCCGGTAAAGAGTACGAAACCCGTTGGCCTGCCAACCTTCACGTCATTGGCAAGGACATCACACGGCTTCACTGTGTTGTATGGCCAGCAATGCTCGAGTCGGCGGGTATCGCATTGCCGGAGCGAGTCTGGGCGCACGGTTTCGTGCAGGTAGGCGGGGAGCGACTCAGTAAATCGGCGGGGGTGCAACTGGATCTTGGCGAGGCCATAGAGCGATACGGCGCCGATGCCTTCCGCTACTATCTTCTCCGCGATGTACCGTTTGACGGAGATGGCAGTTTCACCTTTGAGCGCTTCGAGGAGCGGTACACGGCCGACTTGGCCAATGCATTTGGAAACCTTGCGAGCCGAGCTATCTCGATGATCGAGCGATACTGCGGAGGAGTTGTGCCGGACTCCGCGGGGGCCATCGCGGAAAGCGAGATGGCGGACGCCACAGACTTCGCCGCATACCACCAAAGCATGGACGGCAGCAATGGGTATCTCCCGCACGAAGCGCTGCGACGCGTCTGGCTCACCGTCGCACGCGCAAATGCGTACGTCGATCGGAAAGCACCGTGGAAGCTGGCCAAAGACCCGGCAAGGCGCGTAGAACTGGAGCAGACACTCTGGTGCCTTGCCAGATCCCTTGCTATGCAGGCCATCCATCTCGCGCCTTTCATCCCCGGAAAGGCGGAAGAGTTGTGGGAACAGCTTGGTGCGCCGGGACTAGCCACGGAGTGCCGGATCTTAGCGGAAAGTCCCACTCAACCGCTCCTCAAATGCACAACCGGTGCGTCTGCTCGACCGCTCGATCCTGCAGGGTGGCGCGTAAGCAAAGGCGCCCCGCTCTTTCCCAAGGAGTCACGTCATGATGTCACCGTCTAGTCGCAAGCAGAGAGGGGGGCTGCCGTGCTACACGGTGGGCAGCTGGCACTTTGCCTTTGACTTCAACGGTAACTCCCGAAGCATTGCTTCCAGAGATACCACGCCTCTCCCGGCCCACTTAGAAGCCACAATGCATGCTCGCGTTTTTTTTCTCGTGCTTTTCGCCGCCTTCGCAATTGGGTGCGCACGGAGCGGAAAAGCCGGGGTTGATGCGCCCACTATAGAATTTCGCTCCGACGTGCCTGTCGAGGTAGAAAACCGAAACTTTCTCGATCTGACTGTCTACCTCCTGCAGCAAGGAAATAGGCAACGGCTCGGAACAATCACTGGTTCCAGCACCGGCACGCTGCTCATCCCGAAAAAATTCTTGAGAGGCTACGCGGGGGATCTGCGCTTCATGGGTGACCCGGTAGGATCGGCTGAGGCCATCGTGTCCGATGCCATTAACATCAGGCCCGGCGAGCATGTGCACTGGGTCATAGAGAAAGTTGGCCGGTACGGAACGACGTCGAGTATTGCGGTTGTGCAGTAAACGATCGGACTGCTTCCGTCTAAGATGCTTTCCCGGGAAATCGCTCACGCCCTGAAATACCTGAGCGTCTTGGAAAGCAATTTTCTACGCCCGCTCGTCGCTTGTTGCTGGGATCCTGTTCTCGCTCCGTTTTGCATCCTTCAAGGAAGCAGAGCTGGAGGCCGCGATCTCGCGCCTGTACGGTGGCAGCCATTATCCAGTGGAGATCGAGAACGGCGTGCCTCAGAGCCTGCGCCTGGGCCGCGCCGGTCTCCAGAGCGTCAAAGCGAGAAATCAGCCATGCAGCGCCTCGCAGTCGGTTATGCCGCTGCGTTTCTCGTCATCGGTAGCGCGTGTGACGAACGCGAGAAGCCGCACACGTGGCACGCCGGCGACGGGCATCGCTGGCGCGCACTCGCTGTCCCCTCTCGCGGCCAAGCGGGCTTCGCTCTTCTGTCACCCTCGGCGACTGGAATCACTTTCGCAAATTCAATCAGTGACGCAAAAGCCCTGGAGAACCGTCACCTCGCGCAGGGCTCTGGTGTGGCCCTCGGCGATGTAGACGGAGATGGTCGAACGGATATTTTCTTCAGCCACATTGAGGGTCAAAACCGGCTATACCGCAATCTGGGCGACTGGAAGTTCGAGGATATCACGCAATCGAGCGGCGTTACCACGCCGGGCAGGCACTCTACAGGAGCAGTCCTCGCCGACACAGACGGCGATGGCGACCTGGACTTGCTGATGTCCGCCATGGGTGGACCCAATCTCCTCCTCGTCAATGATGGACATGGCAGCTTCGCGCCTCGCCATCCCGAGGTCACCCTCGGCACCGCCAGGGGCAGCACCACCATGGCTCTGGCCGACGTTGAGGGTGACGGCGACCTCGATCTCTACATAGCCAACTACAAGACCCGCAACGTGCAGGACCTGTTCAACCCCTGGGAGCGCGCATTCGAACGCGTCGTCCGTCGCGTGGGTGACAATTACGAGATAGCGCCAAGGTTTCGCGAGCACTACCGCGTTGAAGTCCGCTCGGACCTCGGTGCGGTTGTCAGAACACAACGCGCAGATCGTGACTGGTTTTACCTCAATGACGGAGCCGGAAATTTCTCCGAGGTCTCGCTCACCGGAGGCCGCTTTCTGGATGAAGCCGGCAAACCCGTTACCAGCCCTTCGGAGTTGTTCAGCCTCACTGCGCGCTTCTTCGATGCGAACGGGGATGGTGCGCCGGATCTCTACGTCTGCAACGACTTCCAGGATCCGGATGAGTTCTGGCTGAATCGCGGGGACGGGAATTTTCAGATGGCGCCCGCGCTCTCGCTACGGTCTTCGAGCAACTCCTCAATGGCGATGGATTTCTCAGACGTCGACCGGGATGGCGATGTCGATTTCCTTGTCGTCGACATGCTCAGCCGGCCCGGCCGACGACGGAAAACACAGAATCCGACTCACACTCCGCTTCCCAACAGGCCCGGGGAATACGCGAACCGGCCGCAGATGCAGCGCAACACGATGTTCCTCAATCGCGGGAATGGCACTTTCGCAGAAGTAGCCGCGTTCGCCGGCGTGGATGCATCGGACTGGTCCTGGTCTACCATATTCATGGATGCCGACCTGGATGGGTACGAGGATATCCTGGTGGGGACAGGCCACAGGTGGGATGTGATGGACTCGGACGCTTGGGAACTGATCAGGAGCACCTTCCCGAACCCGGAATGGAAGCGCGAGTTGATGCTCTTTCCGAAGCTGACTCAGACAAACGTCGCGTTCCGTAACAATGGAGATCTCACGTTCGCCGACGTTACCACCGCTTGGGGATTCACGCAGGAACACATCACGCACGGAATGGCGCTCGGCGATCTCGATGGTGATGGCGATCTCGATATCGTCGCAAACCGCTTCGGTTTCCCGGCAGGAATCTATCGCAACGAGTCATCGTCGCCCCGAATCGCCGTGCGTGTGACCGGCGCGGCTCCAAATACTCAGGCCGTCGGGGCCAGGATTCGGGTACTCGGAGGACCGGTAGCCACCCAGGAAAAAGAAGTCACACTCGGAGGACTATATCTCTCGAGTTCAGATCCCTTGTATTCATTCGCTGCTGGTACCCGCGACACGCTCTCCATTGAGGTGCGATGGCGAAATGGAGCTCAGACAGTCATCACCGGCGTTCTTCCAAACAGGCTGTACGAGATCCGCCAGCAGTCTGCCGCGCTGCAGGCGGCCCCGCGCCCCGCGCCCGTATCGGCGTCACCAATTTTTACGGATGTATCGGATCAGCTCCGGCACCAGCACACCGAGACACCCTTCGACGACTTCGTACGACAGCCGCTGCTTCCAAACCGGTTGAGCCAGCTCGGCCCCGGGGTAAGCTGGTACGATGTCGATTCCGACGGCGATGAGGATCTCCTTGTCGCATCCGGGCGTGGCGGCGTACTCGAGCTTCGCCGCAACGACGCACACGGCTTTACCCCTATAAAACTCGGTCCGCCATCTGAACACGATCAAACCACAATCCTTGCAGTGCCCGGCGAAACAGGGGCAACTACCGCGTTGCTGGTAGGACAATCGAGCTACGAGACTGAGTCACCCTCGCAGGCGCTGGCTATTCCATCGGTAGTTCAATTGCACCTGAATGGAAAAGCGAGCGGATCCTCGCTTCCCTCCACCGCTCTAGCGGGAGACACCAGCAGCGTTGGCAGCATGGCGCTCAGCGACATCGACGCGGACGGAGACCTCGATCTATTCGTGGCCGGAAGGACTATTCCTGGTGCTTATCCTCTGTCGGCTTCCTCCCGTCTCCTTCGCAACGATCGCGGGCGATTCGTACTCGACTCCGCCAACAACCAGGTGTTCTCGGGTTTGGGCCTTATATCTGCCATTGTTTTTTCTGACATTGATTCCGATGGCGATCCCGACCTCATAGTTGCTCCAGAGTGGGGGCCGCTGGCCATATTTACGAATAACCGCGGTACCTTTTCCAGGAACCGGCGCTACGCGAGTCTGGCGTCCTATCAGAACCGCTGGAACGGCGTCACCACTGGCGACCTCGACGGCGACGGCCGTCTGGATATCATCGCCACCGGTTGGGGACGCAACACTCCGCTTCGCGCTTCGCGCGAACGGCCACTTTTCCTATACTACGGCAATTTCGACAACAACGGTTCGCTCGACCTCATGCGAGCCCAGCACGACGAGCGCGTCGGAGACATCGCTTCCATCGAGTCCCTTTCGCGCCTGGCACTGGCAATGCCTCAGCTTCGGCGGCGAATACGGACGTTTGGAGAGTATGCTGATGCATCTTTGCGCAGTGTACTTGGCCCGAGTCTCGCTGGCGCTGCACGACTGCAAGTGACAACACTCGATCACGTGTTATTCCTTAATCGTGTTGACAGCTTTCTCCCAGTCCCTCTTCCCACCGCTGCTCAATTGGCGCCGGCGTTTTACGCTGGTGTGGCGGACTTCGACGGGGATGGACTGGAAGATGTATTCCTGAGCCAGAACTTTTTTCCCACGGAAATCGAGACACCTCGCCACGACGCAGGGCTAGGCATTTGGTTGCGCGGAGATGGTGCTGGGAAGCTGGCGCCCGTATCCGCCCAAGAATCGGGAATCAGCGTTTTCGGCGACCAGCGCGGTGCCGCGCTCGCCGATTACAATCGCGACGGCCGCGTCGACCTCGCCGTTTCACAGAACGGTGGCGAGACCAAATTGTACCGTAATGATCGGGGCATCCCCGGAATCCGCGTGCGACTACTTGGGCCGCCTGGAAACCCGCACGGCGTGGGCGCCGTTGTGCGGCTGCGCTACGCGGACGGACTAGGACCAGCCCGGGAAATCCACGCGGGCTCCGGATATTGGTCGCAGGACGGAGCTGTCCAGGTAATGGGGAGGGGGCGGTCTCCTACCGGAGTTTGGGTGCGATGGCCCGGAGGAAATGTGACCGAGACCCCGGTGGTAGCCGGTACTCGTGAAATCACCATCCGCGCGCACTAGCGAAGTGCGGTTAGGGGTTTGCGTCCTAAGGTGCAGAACGCGTCCATATTGCGATTACCCCGCATCCGGCCGCAAACCCCAGAAACTCGGCCGGTGTCTCGGATTGACCGTGGTATATCTCAATGCCCTCAACATCACGCATCGGGGTGCTCGGCCCGAAACTGTTCGACAAGCGACCGTCGACGTAGTATTGCACATCGCACCCCCGGGCAGAACGTGCCATGCGAATTCGGCACTGATTGCCGGAACAATCAGTACGTACCCCACGTACCGTGCGCAGTAGATCGGCAAGATTCATGGGATTGCGCGCCTCGATCTCTTCCTGGGTGAAAAAGCTTCCACGCCCCTGCGCCCGCCGCCGCTCGAACTCTTCAAAGCGCCTTCCGCGGCTTTTCGGCTCTTCGACTACAACGCCAGCGAGATTTACCACCGCAACTTCCATTTCGATCACAGGCCTTGCCACGCTCCCGTCCTCGACATCCAGGAGCCCGCTCACCCTCACGTATCCTATGGCTCGAACCTCTAACAAATGCGATCCACCGCGAAGCTTGGAGAAGTTGAATGACCCCGTGGAGTCAGTGGTGACGTGCGGAACGCCGAGCATCGTGACTGTAGCGCCGGCGATAGGAGCGCGTGTGTCGCGATTGAGAACTGCTCCGACAATCGAAGCGGTCGCCGCTTGGGCGATCACCACACCCGGCGTCATGAAGGAAAGCGCAAGGGCCGGTAGAATACCCAGAAGCAGCGTGGGTGCGACAAGGCATGGGCGAAACATGAGGACCTCTGGCGCAAACGTAGTCTAACCTGAATTGCGGATAGCCAACGCGATATCGCGACGCACAGTACTTCCATCAATACTACACCATTCTACATAATAAGTCCGCGAAAGTGAGCATTAGATGCCGGAGGCAACCGAATCCTGGGTGTAACTCCAAGCAGTTGTTCTCTTATGCTTGATTTCAGCAGCTTTTCCCGGTTCCGCTCCTACGGGCCTTTGATATTGAGTGGCGGTAACACCACTCACTGAGTTCAGTCCATGGCAGCAAAAGCCGCCTGTCAAACCTGAGCGCACAGGGTTGCGTTTTTCCCACGGACCCTGCATTCTTGCAGCTTGATCCGCCTATCCAATAGCCACGATTCCGCTTTGCGATAACTTGTGTGGGCGAGCGCGCGGTTGTACGCGATATTTCCTTTGGCCACCTCTTCCTGGAGGGAATTACGCTGCGAAAATACTGGTTGAAAGTCAGTGTAGGTGATCGTGGATCGCAAGTTAACACGAATCCTCTAAAGGGGGAAAGCATGAGACGTATCAGGTTCGGTGCGGCGATTTTCGCCGTCGTGGCATTGGCGCTGCTAGCTGTGGCATCGGCTGCCCAGGCACAGACGGTAATCAGCGGAAAAGTTATTGGAGAGGGAGGAGAACCTCTCGGTGGCGCCAACGTGTTAATTCAGGAGTTGAGCTTGGGTGCCGCCGCTACCACGACGGGCTCGTACTCCTTCGGTGTCCCGGCCGACAGAGCCCGGGGACAGACTGTGACACTCGTGGCGCGATTCATCGGCTATTCTCCGGTGCGCCGGCAGATCACGTTGACCGCCGCTCCGCAGACCCAGAATTTCACTTTGAAGCGTGATCCGATTCAGCTCGACGAAGTTGTCGTCACTGGTACGGCCGACGCTACGTCAACCAAGAAGCTCGGCTTTGCCGTAGGCGTCGTCTCGGAAGCGCAGCTCAAGGAGGTTCCGGCCACTTCTGCTCTTGGTGGGCTTAACGGAAAGGTAGCTGGCGCTCACGTAACTTCTTCGGCCGGCGCACCAGGGCAGGCGCCGGCTGTCAAGCTCCGCTCGGCGACGAGTTTGACTGGGACTCAGGACCCGTTGATCATCATCGACGGCACCATCACACGTGCCACGCTCGCCGACATCAACTCCGAAGACATCGAGCGAATCGAGGTCGTCAAGGGCGCCGCGGCATCGTCCATCTACGGATCGGATGCGGCGAACGGCGTGGTGCAGATCTTCACAAAGCGGGGAGCGAACAACGCGGAAGGGGACCTCTCGATCACCCTGCGCAACGAATACGGGCGCTCGTACCTGCCAAAGAGAATTCCCAATGCGAATGCGCACGCGTGGCAGGTCGACGCGAATGGAGATTATCTCCGTGCTGAGTGCTCAAATCCGGACCAGAGCCAATGCGCTCGAATCGCGGAAGATGACGGCATCGCGGATAACCCGTACAAAACGGTCTTCGATCACCAGGATGAAGCGCTCCGGTCTGGTGAATTCCTTACCAACTACCTCTCGATGGGGAAGCGCCAGGGAAACACCAACTGGAACGCTTCCTTTCAGAACACCAAACAGGAAGGAATCATCGTCGGTCTCGACGGCTACACCCGGCGTAATTTCCGCCTGAATGTCGACCAGGTCATCAATGACCGCTTCGACCTGTCGTTCGGTGGCTTTTATGGCAAGTCCAATAACGACGAGACGAGCCAGGGCCCGGGCTCGCCATTCTTCACTTTGACATTCATTGAGCCTGATGTCGACCTGTTGGCGGAGAATCCGGATGGAAGCCCATTCCGGGCGCGCATCCCGGATCGCATATCCAACGCCGCCAACCCGCTGTACGCACTCCATAACATCGACATTCAGACGGACCGGCAGCGGTACTCCGGCAACGTGAAGGGGCGGTACCGGCTCTTAAACTGGCTGTCGGCCGAAGGGAACTTCAACTATGACTCCGAAACGCAATCGTTCAAGCAGACGACACCATTTGGCTTTTTGGACGCCCTCGGTTCCAAAACTGATGGTGGACTTTTCCGTCAGGACTTGAACAGCCGAAGTTACAACGCTGGTGCAAACCTCACGAGCGTGTACACATTCGGTGCCGTACGCAACACCACCAAGGCTGCGTATGTGTTCGAGGACGAAACCGGCGACCTTTTCCAGTTGAACGCTTCGAAGTTCACCGTCACACGCGTCGCCGAGTTTAACGCCGTTGATCCGGCAAACCTGACTCCTACGTCGCGAACCACGACGGTCCGTGCCAAGAACTACTTCCTCGTGTCCACCTTTGACATCAAGGACCGTTACATCTTCGATGGGTTGATCCGTCGTGATGAGTCATCGCTCTTCGGTTCCGCCGAGCGTGAGGCGAACTACTACCGCGTATCTGGCGTGTACCGGCTTACTGAAGATTTTCGGATTCCCGGAATAGAGGAGTTCCGTCTGCGAGCTTCGCGTGGCACCGCGGGACTTCGTCCGCCTTTCAGCGCGCAGTACGAGACATTCTCGATCGTCGGTGGAAGCCCATCGAAGGAGAATCTCGGTAACTCTTTGCTCAAGCCCGCGCGCTCCACCGAAGATGAGTTTGGCTTCAACATGGAGTTTTTGGACCGCTTCTCGGCGGAGTACACTTACTCCAAGAAAAAAACCGAGGACCAGATACTCCTGGTGCCGCTGTCTGCCGCGACAGGCTACAAGTTCCAGTGGCAGAACAACGGAACGCTGGAGGGGAGCACTCACGAAATGGCCCTCGGGGCGGTACTCGCGAACAAGAAGGACTTCGTCTGGCGGTTCAACGTTACCGCCGACCGTACTCGGCAGGAAATAACGGCGCTCAACACAGCTCCGTTCCTCGTGGGACCGTTCTATCAGGGAAGTGACGAGGTCACCCAGATCTTCCGCATCGCCGCGGGACAGAAGTTTGGTGTCATGTACGGTGCCAGAACTGTCCGCACCCTCGATCAACTCTATGAGGACCCGGCCAAGAACGCCGCCCGGGGTCCCGGCCAGGCGTGGAGCCCCGACAGCGTAGTGATCAACGAGGAGGGTTTCGTCGTTCGCCGAGAGACGTTCCAAACCGTCGATGAGCGTCCTCTTAAGTATGTGAATGCAAACGGCGAATCGATCGTCGAGATCGGCGACGTGAACCCCGACTTCAATGCGAGCTTCGCCAGCAACCTCAATTGGAAGAACTTCGCCGTAGCCGGAGTGGTTGACTGGGTTAAGGGCGGCAACATCTACAATGGCACGCGGCAGTGGCCATTCTTCGATAACCGCGACCGCATCTACGACCAGCGCGGCAAGCCGGAAGAGTCCAAGAAGTCGCAGCAGTACTACAACTTCTTCTATAACAGCATTGACCCCATCGACTTTTTCGTCGAGGATGGCTCATATGTGAAGCTCAAGGAGTTGGCGGTCAACTACACGTTGCCCGCAACGTTCCTGCGTCAGGTTCGCCTGGGCGCCCTTGAGGGCGCGAAGGTCGGTATCGTTGGCCGCAACCTGCTGACGTTCACGGATTATTCCGGTTACGATCCCGAGGTGGCCGGCCTGTCTGGCGATCCGTACTCGTTCCGCTTTGACGGCTTCTCATACCCCAACTTCCGGACATTCACATTCGTCGTGGAGCTAGGCTTCTAGCCCTGCGAGCGGCCATAAAAATTGAGGATATTGATTTCATGAGAAGTCTTACTCGCATTTCAGGCGGGCTCGGCCTGGCGGCATTGCTGGTCGCCAGCGGATGCGGCGACCTGGATATTACGAATCCGAATGAGCCCGACACGGAGCGTGCGCTATCCGATCCTGGAAGCGTCGCTGCTATCGCAGGCGGCACGTTCCGCACCTGGTTCAACATCACTCAGGGCATGGAGTCCGCCGGTCCGCTTGTTACAATGGCGGATAGTTACACCGCTTCGTGGAACAATTTCAACATGCGGCTCTACTCGTCCATCCCTAGGTCAGAGTGGAAGAACAGCTTGGCCGAGGCAGCGCGCACGAGCATCGAACACCCATGGTATGGATACTACTCCGCTCTTTCGTCCGCCAACGATGTTCTCAAGGCGATCCGTGAACTCGGTCTGGAGATCAACTCACCTGAGGAGACGAAGATGGTGGAGACCGGCGCCGCGCTGATGCAAGGCATGACGCTCGGATACCTGTCCCTAACCTACGATCAGGCATTCATCGTCGATGAAACGTCCGATCTGTTGTCACTCCAGTTGCAGCCACGTGATGCCGTCCGTGACGCGGCCATAGCGAAGATAGATGACGCTATTGCGTTAGCCGATGCGAACGTTTTCGACACTCCGGACACGTGGACGAACGGAACAAGTTATTCGAACGAGCAGATCTCGCAGATCGCCAACTCCTTCGGGGCTCGCATTCTCGCATACTTCCCGCGCAACGCGGCGGAAAATGCGACTGTGGATTGGGCGCAGGTGCTGGCCTACGCCTCCAATGGCATTAGTTCCGGCACGCCATTCAACTTCGAGTTCACCGGCGACGGCGGTACCTCCTGGTACGATGAAATGAAGGCATGGAGCAACGACCCGACCACGATGCGCATGGACACGCGTGTCGCGAAGCTCCTTGACCCCGCCACGCAGGTGGATCCCTGGCCAAACCCGCAGGGCAACCCGCCCCCGAACTCCCCTGACAAGCGGCTGGGAGATGGAACGTACGGCAGCGTAGCGCAGGCCAATGCAACTGGCTCCCTGCCAGCGACTGCAAGAGCCGGTACGGACTACGCCTGGTTCGCGCCAGCAATCTTTCGTCCTGCGCGCGGCCAGTACCACCAGAGCAACATCGGTCAGATACGCTACGATTATGCCGGTTTCAGCGATCCTGCCGGAACAGGTGGTGGATTTGGGACCGTGCCGCAGATGCTGGCGGCAGAGAATGATCTCCTCTGGGCCGAAGCACTCATTCGGACTGGAGGTAATCTCGCTACGGCCGCGACGCTCATTAACAAGACGCGCGTGGGCCGTGGCGGTCTTCCCCCTGCCACGACGGCGGATGGCGTGGCAGGTCTCCTCATCAAGCTTCAGTACGAGCAGGATATTGAGCTTCCTGGCTCCGGTTCCGTTCCGTTCTACAATCGGCGCCGTATCGACGGCCTTCTGCCGGAGACTCCCCGCCACATGCCAGTCCCAGCCAAAGAGCTCGGCGTGCTTCAGCTCGAGTTCTATACCTTTGGCGGCCCGGGCAACCCCGAATTGAAAGTGACCGGTGGTTCAATGGCAAAGAACGTACACCAGATCTCTCGTGACATTGAAAAGGCGAGCCGACGGTCGAATCGGTTCAATCGTAACCGATAGTTCAGCTCGAAAAGTCAAAGCAAACGGGCGCGCCGAAAGTTGGCGCGCCCGTTTTATGTCCACTCCCCTACTCCCTTCCTACCCACCAAGGCGGGGTTTCTGACACGCACTTACGGCACCTTCGAAGCCCCCGCGCCCTCCTTGGTAAAATCCACCGTCGGCGCTTCCTTCGCGCCCGGCGTCGTCACCTCGAAATAAGGCCGGGGTTTTGACCCGATCACCTTGGCCGTAACTACGGTTGGAAACTTCCGGATATAGGCGTTGTACTGCTCCGCCGCACCATTGTAATCGGTACGCGCCACTGCGACGCGGTTCTCCGTTCCCTCCAACTGGTCCTGAAGCCGCAGAAAATTCTGGTCCGACTTGAGCTGCGGATATGCTTCGGAGATGGCAAGCAGCCGCCCCAATGCCCCGCCCAATTCAGCATTCGCGTTGGCCATCTGCGAAGGATCGCCACTCTTGATCGCCCCCAGCAAGCCAGCCCTGGCATTGGCGACATTGGTAAAGATTCTCTCTTCCTGAGTAGCATATCCCTTGACTGTAGCGACCAGGTTGGGAATGAGGTCTGCCCGTCTCTGAAGCTGCACTTCGATCTGTGCCTTCGACTGATTAGCCCTCTCATCGTACGTCTGGATTGTATTGTAGCCGCAACCCGCCAGCAGGGGGAGCAGAGCGAGCCAGCGTCGTTTCATCATGTAGCCTCCGATTCAAATATGTCTATTTCAGAGCAAGGCAACTGCAAACTAAATTTCGGATTGCGCGTTGCGGGTTAACAGCCACTGCGGTTGTAGTTCGAATAGCCATCAGGGCACTGTCCGCAATGCGCAATCCGCAATCTTCTCTCCGCCCTCCCTCAGCCCCAGATTCTTATTACGCAGTCCCAAAGCTCAGCGGCACTACGTAGCGGCCCGGCTTCACGGCCCCGGCAGCAAGCTGCCATGCCTGCGCGGCCTTCTGGTTCAGGCATGTATTGACCGCCTTGCCTGCCCTTCCTGTCCAACTGTCATTCCCAACCACAGCCTTGGTGATGCCGCCCGATCCCACGGTCACGATCATGGCGACGCCGCCGCGCAACGACGGGTCCGCCTTTAGTCCAAACTCCTGGTAACAGAATTTTGTGAAAGACTGCTCCCTCTCCACAGCATCCATGAGCGCCGCAGGTGCGTTGGGAATGCTGGCCCCGACATTCTGGCTCCCCGTCGGCAGTTTCGGGGGCGTGAAGGTATCCGGCGCTGGCGGCGGAAGTTCTGTCACGAGTGAATCAAGGTTTACAGGCGTCGTGTCAATCGGAACGCTATCGATCGCAACCTTGTCATCCTTCGGACAACCAAGGAAAATCATTACTACCAGCGGAATAATCGCAAATTTTCTCATGAGTATCACAACTGGTCAATGTGAGTCTTAAGACGCTCGGCTCCAGCAAGATAACCGCCTAACACTGCCGCGACTTCTTTCTCCGACAGTCGCCCTTCTCCTCGCACATGCTGGACCACCCGCGTAAATGGAGCAGAATCGAGACCGGACAGCGCCGCAACACGCTCGGTTAGAGCGGTATAGTCCGTGGGCGGCTCTTCACCATGCAATCGGACGAGCGCCCTGCATATCACCATAAAGGTGCTAAGACTTGCCGACAGCAGTTCCACCTGTCGCTTCCACTCGCCTCGGGCCGCGAAAATTCCTTGCCGAAGTTGAAGCAGCTTCCCCATCGCCTGCTGCTCCAACTCGAGCCGCAGATGCTCAGGGTCGACCGAGATTCCGTCAAAGGGGGGAGTTCCGTGCAGAATCTTGTGCCTGCCAAGGATGTCCGCGTACTCCATGGGGAATATATCGGCGGAAGAGCGCCATTCGTTCGTAGTGAGCGTCAGGGG
This sequence comes from Gemmatimonadaceae bacterium, assembly GCA_013817545.1. Lineage (GTDB taxonomy): Bacteria > Gemmatimonadota > Gemmatimonadetes > Gemmatimonadales > Gemmatimonadaceae > JACMME01. Next base: position 29,310 of record JACDCM010000009.1, read on the forward strand.
CGGCGGATTTCCCCCCTCACCCCATGCGCCGGCCACTGCTGCGCCCCTGCTCAGCGCGGCAACGTCGAGGGAGTCCACTATCACAAGAACGTTGTAGTCGGATCGCTTCGCGACGTGCTGCCCAGCCGCTGCTGACCCGTACAGCACCACGGCCCGAAGCTCCGCTCCATATGCCTTGGTAAGCTGCTCCACCAATTGATCCAATGTCATTGTCGCCATGAGGTCACCAGCTGGAGCCGCCGCCACCACCACTGAATCCGCCACCACCACCAAAACCACCAAAGCCACCACCAAAAC
>JACDCM010000508.1 GCA_013817545.1 Gemmatimonadaceae bacterium
TGCCGCACGGTATCCTGTACGCGCGCGACAGCCACAAACTCACCGCGATCGTTGTGGACCACCACGCGCATCCCGCTCGATATTCCCCTGGGCTCGGCGTCCAGCGGATGTATGACCAGTTCGGGCTCTCGTGCTGCACGCCGCAGTGAGTCCACGTTCACAAAGGTCGAGTTCAGAAATTGGTGGGCCGGACTCGATATCAGAGTGAGCGGAAAGCGCGCGGCCAACTCAGTCGCGGTATCGGGAAACTCGAACGGTGGCGTGAAGGTGGGAAGCGGATCCAAGCCCATCTCCTTCACCCGTTGCGAGTAGAATTCGCACTTGCCGCTCGGCGTGAGAAAGGCGCCTTCGGCGAACGGCAGATATGGAGTCGGGACATGGATCCGCTGCCAGCCGCGCTCGAGCAGAGAATCAATCGTGACGCCTCGCATTTTTTCGTGGCTCGTCTCCAGCGCCTGCCTGATGAGCGTCACGTCGTCGTCCTGCAGTGCGGGATGATCCAGCCCCATTCGGGCGCCAAGCTGCCGGAAAATCTCGCTGTTCGGTTTGCACTCTCCCATAGGTGCGATGGAGGGCCGGTTCAGCGTTGCGTAGTGGTGCCCGTAGGCGAAGTGTATATCCCAGTGCTCCAGCTGAGTCGTGGCCGGAAGAATGAAGTCTGCAAAATCCGCGGTGTCCGTCTGGAAATGCTCGAGCACAACTGTGAACAGGTCTGGGCGACGCAGACCGCGCAACACCTCACCGCGTTCGGGCGCGACAGCAGCCGGGTTGGAGTTATACACGACCAGAGCGCGTACGGGAGGTCCGCCAACGCCACCATCGGGTCGTGTAAGCGCCTCTCCCAACCGTATCATGTTTATCGTGCGAACCGGCGGAGAAAGGTCAGCCCGCTCGAGTGCTGTAGTATTGAATTTGAAGTTCGCGCTGGTGCTCAGCTGAATGCCGCCGCCGGCGCGCCGCCAGTGTCCGGTAATGGCGGGAAGGCAGGCGATGGTCCGAACAGCCATACCTGCTCCGCCGTGTCGCTGAAGGCCGTAGTTGATGCGGACAAAAGCTGCCTTCGCCTTGCCGTACTGCCTTGCCAGTGTCACAACGCGCTCAGCCGGAATTCCCGTGATCCGGGCTACCGTGTCCGGTGGGTACTCAAGAACGCGTTCCCGAAGAGCGTCGGCACCCAATGTGTAGCGCTCCATGTAGTCGCGGTCCTCCAGCCCTTCAGCAAGGATGACGTGCATCATGCCAAGCGCGAGAGCCGCGTCCGTACCGGGCCGAATTGGAATCCACTCGTCGCACTGCTCGGCGGTTCGCGTCTTTAGAGGATCAATGGCGAGTATCGGTGCGCCGCGCTTGCGAGCTTCCAGTACAAAGGGCCAGAGGTGCGGATTCGAGGTAAGGGTATTGGTGCCCCAGAGTAAAACGAGGTCACTTTCGGGCATTCCTTCGGCGTCGGCACCGATGTTAGCTCCGATCGTCATCTGCATACCGACACTTCCAGCTTTGGAGCAGATAGTTCGATCCAGTTTGGAGGCGCCGAGGAGGTGAAAGAACCGGCGGTCCATCGACTGCGATTGCACGTAGCCCATGGTGCCGGCGTACGAGTAGGGAAGAATCGCCTGTGGACCATCGGCCGAAGCGCGAATCTCGTTCAGACGAACTGCGATTTCTCCCAGCGCTTCATCCCAGGAAACTGCAACGAACTTTCCAGCGCCCTTTTCGCCAACACGCCGAAGTGGCTGGAGCAGCCTGTCCGTGTGATACGTGCGATCTACATACCGGTTCACCTTGGCGCAGAGGAAGCCCTGAGTGAAGGGGTGATCCGGATCGCCGGCTACCCGGACGGCGCGGCCGTCTTCCACAGTCACGAGCATCGCGCACGTGTCGGGGCAGTCGTGCGGACAAGCGCCGCGCACGATGCCTGTGGTCGGGGGAGCCATTGTTGCGGTCATATGGTCAAATGAAGGTAGCAGGTAAGGCCTCTGATTGCGGACTGCGGATCGCGGATTGCGGATTAACTGCGTGCTGCAATGTTAACGCGTGCGAACCAGCGGGAGTTGCCCACCGGGAGGCGACAATCCGCAATCCGCAATCCGCAATCAGGAGCACGCAATTAATCCGCAGTCCGCAATCCGCAATCCCTCAGTACTTCCCGAGCTATCGCGGCGCCGCGATCCATGCCCTGGGCCCCGAGGAGTAGTACAATGTCATCCCTTCCAGCCGCTTGCAAAGTGCGCTTTATCGCCTGCTTGAGAGTTGGCTCGAACTGAAATGGGGCGCCCTCCGACCGCAGTACCTCCAGCACTGCGTCGCGCTCCGCGTCGGTGACACGATTTCGCTCGTTGGCTGCATCTTCGCTGGTTGTGACCATAAGAGTCGCAGCGCATTCCGCGACGCCCAAAGCGAGGGCTTTTGCGTTTGAGGCATTTATAGTGATGCCTCGGGAACCCCGGATTGCGTAAACAATGCGGACGGGGCGCGCGGTAAAGGCCCGCAAAGTTTCGAAGATGGCGGCAACGCTGGCGGGGTTTCCGACGGTATCGTCCAGGATGGTTGTGGACATGTTCTCGAGTATTTCCATCCGGCGACGGAGCGGCTTTACATTTTCCAGGGCCTTGGTCGCCGCGCTTGTGGATGCGCCTGCAACAACCGCCGTGACAAGGGCCAGCGCGGCGTTCGTGATTTGCTGTCTTCCTGGAATGGGGAAGCGGCGTACCGATATATCGCCGTGACCAAGGGTAGCGCCCGAAAGCAGTGGCAGGGGCCGATGAATGCGCAGCGAGAAGTCGGATGACCGGATATCCACCTGTTCGACCACTATTTCAGCGTCCGGACGACCCTGGGTGCCTGCGGAAACCGAGATCAAAGGCCGA
>JACDCM010000145.1 GCA_013817545.1 Gemmatimonadaceae bacterium
GGCCGCGATGCGTACGCGAAAACTCTCCCATTCGCGCGCTGACTGCGGAGACCACGCGACTTCGGCGAGGGCGGGGAGGCGAGGCATTGCCAGGTACTGCAACGCGGTGATGTTGCGCAGGGTCTCGCTCCAGATCGGCCCTTCGATGCCGACGATGTCGCGCTCGGTTACCCCTGCCTGATAAGTGGCGGGATTCCAGTCATAGGCGTCGCGCGTCTCGATGATCGCGGCCCACGTGAGCCCGAGCTCCGTGGCGCTCGTGTACTTCATGTCGAGATACGTGCGCTTGGCGGGCGACATGATCAGCTTCGCTCCGTACTTGAGCGCCAGCACGCCGGAGTCGCTCTTCCACGGCTGAACCAGAGTGGTGGGACGCAGTCGCGCCCTCGCGACCTCTTCCCAACCGATCATCTCCTTGCCGTGCCGAGCGACGATGTCCTGCACGCGTTCGATGAACCCGACGTATTGGTCGTGAGTGAGCACCTCGACTTCGTCGCCGCCGACGTGGATGTATCGGCCCGGAGTCAGCGCCGCGAGCTCACGGACGATGTCGTCGATCAACCCGTAGGTCTCTTCCTTGTCGTGGCATAGCGTGCTCCAGCCGACCTCGGTGCCGGTGTACAACGCCGGCGCGTTGCGACTGCAGCTCAGATCCGGATGCGCAACCAGCGCAGCGTTCGTGTGACCCGGCATGTCAATCTCCGGAACGATCGAGATGTGGCGCTCCTGGGCGTAGCGCACGATCTCGGCGTAATCCGCCTGCGTATAGAATCCGCCGGGTCCGCCGCCTACCTGCGTCGCGCCGCCCATCGCGGCGAGCCGCGGCCTGGACTTGATCTCGATGCGCCACCCCTGGTCGTCGGAGAGGTGCAGGTGCAGCACGTTCAGCTTGTAGAGCGCAAGCACGTCGATGAATTGCTTGACCTCGTCAACCGTGAAAAAATGCCGCGCGACGTCGAGCATGGAGCCGCGCCAGCTGAAGCGGGGTCGATCGGCGATAGTGATTGCGGGAATCGTCCACATGCTTTTGAGTTGCATTTCCGACTCGATTGCTGGCGGCAGCAACTGCCGCAGCGTCTGTACGCCGTAGAAGATTCCGGCGGGAGTTCCGCTGATGCGAATCGAGTCGCGTGTTACCGTGAGTTGGTACTCCTCGCCCGTCGCGGCAGGATTCAAACGCAGCGCGATCGCGCCTGCCGTCGCCGATTCGGTGAGCACCGGAATACGGTAACCCGTGGAAGGCCGCAGCAGCGCCGCGAGCATCTCACCCGTCCGCGCGACGTCGGAGTCGTTGCCGACGACGATGGATGTCGCCGAGTCCAGACTGAACGGCGCGCCACCGTTCATCGTGAGAGACGCCGGCGCCGGTACAATGCTGTGAAACACCGGGCGTGCCGCGGGCGCTGGTACCGAAGGCGGAGCAGCTGGCTGGCATCCCGCGAGAGCAGCGCTCAGCAACACAATTCGTGCGCCCACCGAAACCGCGGACCGGCGGAGCTGCGACGGACTGCGGCTCGATGGCGCCGTGTCCGCCAGTATGCCCTGCTGGTGCGAATGGGAGTTAGTCATGTCTGGAACGATACGCGAAATTGCTTCCGAGCGGCAGCAGGGGAGGACCCCAGTTGAGCATTGCGGATATCTCTCGCTGCGCGCGACTCTTCCTCTTGACAGCTAGAGACATAGATGCATCTTCCTCTCGACAGCTAGAGAAACCTGCTTCGTGGAGATGCCTTGTCCCAGCGCCAGCCGACCGACGCGCTACGTGGTTCGCTCGACCTCCTGGTTCTGAAGACGCTCTCGCTCGCGCCCATGCACGGGTGGGGGATCGGCCAGCGCGTCCAGCAAACTTCGGCAGGGGTGTTGGAGGTGAACCAGGGTTCCCTGTACCCGGCGCTGCAACGGATGGAGAAGGCGGGACTGATCACGAGCGACTGGGGCACGACCGACAACAACCGGCAGGCACGCTACTACCGGCTGACCGGCACGGGTAAGCGGGCGTTGGGCGACGAGCTGGAGAGCTGGCGCCGCTTCGCCGCCGGTCTCGAGGCGGTTCTCCGCACCACGTGAGGGTGCACGTCGGATCGCCCGCCGCGGGCCGCCACTACGGGATCACCACATGAGCTGGCTTCATGGGACGCGCGCGCGTTTGCGCCTGATCGTCCGACGCACCGCGGAATCGCGAATGGCCAAGGAGATCCGCTTCCACATCGATCTCGAGACGGAGCGGCTCGTACGCGACGAGGGGCTCGATCCGGAGGAGGCAAGGCGGCGTGCGCTCGTCGCCTTCGGAGGCGTGGAGCGGCACAAGGAAGAGCTGCGCGAGGGCCGGGGGCTCGCGTGGCTGGGTGGGATGTTGCTGGACTTCAAGCTGGGCTTCAGGATGCTCGTGAAGTACCCAGGGCTGACGGTCGTCGGGGTCCTGGGGATGGCGGTCGCCGTCGCGATCGGCTCGATCTCTTTCGGTCTCATCTACACGATGTTCGACCCTGCCGTGCCGCTGCACGAGGGCGAGCGCGTCGTCGCGATCCAGAACATCAACGCGCGCCGCATCGGGGAGGGGCGCCGAACGCACCTGCACGACCTCGCGACGTGGCGTGAGACTTTGAGGGCGGTCGAGCCCTTCGGCGCCTATCGGACGACCGATCGCAACCTCATCACTCACGAGGGGCGTCCGGAGCCGGTCCGGATCGCGGAGATGACCGCCTCGGGATTTCGGGTGGCCCGCGTCCCCCCGCTCATTGGGCGGTACTTCAGCGATGAGGACGAGAGCGCGGGGGCGCCGCCGGTTGTCGTGATCGGGTACAGCGTGTGGCAGGGCCGCTTCGCCGGGCAGCCAAACGTCGTTGGCCGGACGCTCAGGCTCGGAAACACCCCGCATACGGTGATTGGGGTCATGCCCCAGGGCTTCGCCTTCCCGATCAACAATCGCGTCTGGACGCCGCTCAAGCTGAATCCGTCGGAATTCGAGCGGGGAAAGGCTCCCGGCATCGATGTGTTTGGCCGCCTAGCGCCGGGTGCGTCGCTGGCGGATGCGCGGACGCAGCTGAGCGCTATCGCACAGCGGCTGACCGCCGCTTATCCGGAGACCCACCAGCATATCCGGTCCAGGGTGATTCCTTACGCGCGAGCCTTCACCGACGACCCGGAGTCAGCAGCGCTGTTCCACCTCATCCAGCTTCTCGTCACTATGCTCCTGGTGGTGATCGGGACGAACGTGGCCATCCTGGTCTACGCGCGCACGGCGAGCCGCACGAGGGAGATCGCGGTGCGGAGCGCCCTCGGGGCCAGCCGAGGCCGCATCGTGGCGCAGCTGTTCGCGGAAGCGCTCGTGCTATCCGTCACCGCCTCGGCGGTTGGGCTCGTGGTCGGGTGGTTGAGCCTCGCGCGGGCGGACGCGTACCTCGAGCGGATGGGGGGCGAGCAGATTCCGTTCTGGATGGACTTCGGCATCTCGACTGGAATGGTACTGTATGTCATGGGACTTGCCGTCCTCGGCGCGGTGATCGTCGGTATCCTGCCCGCGCTCAAGGCGACGCGGCGCCAGCTGCACGCCACTCTGCAGCAGGGGTCGGGAGGGACCGCGATGCGCCTCGGCAAAACCTGGACGGTGATGATCGTGGCGCAGGTAGCGCTCGCCGTCGCGACCCTGCCTCTCGCCATCGCCGGCATCATGCTGCTGGTTCGCCAGGAGCTTGCCAAGCCGGCGATCCCGCCGGCGGAGTGGATGACTGCTGCGCTGTACATGGACGGGGAGGGCAACGCGGGCGCTGAGTACGACAGAAGGGATCGCGTCTTCGAGGCGAGGTACGCTAATCTCCAGTCCGAGTTGATCCGCCTCGTGAGGACCGAGCCGGGCGTCGTCGCCGTCGTTCTCACGTCAGCGGTGCCCGGCGACGAGCCCACTGAGCGGATTGAGCTCGAAGGCGAAGCGGTCGCGAAGCCGGACACCGGGGTGGGCGCAGGGTCCACCGGCCACGAGGCGCGGGTGGCCGGAGTGGACATCGACCTCTTGGGTGCCTTTGACATTCCCCTGCTGACCGGCCGGCGGTTCCGGGTCGAGGACGTCTCCGCAAGCGCCTCCTCGACGCTCGCCGGCGCTCGCGCGGGACTGCCAGTCATCGTGAACCGGTCCTTCGTGAAGACTGTTCTCGGAGGCGGAGATCCGCTCGGCCGCCGGGTCCGCCGCGTCGTCAGGAATCGTGACGTGGACTCGGAAAGCGTTAACCCTGAGCCCTGGTCCGAGATCGTCGGCGTCGTGCCCGACTTCCCTAACCCGGTGAACCCAAGGTTTCTGGAGCCGCGGATGTACGAGCCTCTGGCCGCCGGAGCGGTGAACCCCGTTACTCTGGCCGTGCGCGTGCGAGGTGGCGCGCCGGCCGAGTTCGGTGGCCGTCTTCGAGACCTCACGCTCGCAGTCGATCCGATGCTGCGGCTTCAGAGCATCGCCGCCCTCGACGAGTCACTGCGCGACCGGCTGCTGGAGCTCCGTGTCACGATCGGAGTGGTGGTGCTCGTCACGCTGAGCGTTCTGCTGCTCTCGGCCGCCGGCATCTACGCGCTCATCTCGTTCACCGTCACCAGGCGGCGGCGTGAGATCGGTATCCGTGCCGCGCTCGGTGCCGGACCGAGGCAGGTCATCCGGGGCGTGCTCACCGGGGCGATGAGGCAGATCTCGGTGGGGATTGTCATCGGCATCGCGTTGGCGGGGGTGATGGACCACGCCCTGAACGGTGGGGCAACGGGTGGGAGAGGTATCTACCTACTCGCCGCGGTGGCCGTTCTCATGGGGGCGGTCGGTCTCGTCGCCGCAATAGGGCCGGCGCGACGCGCGCTCAGGATCCAGCCGACGGAGGCGTTGAAGTCAGACTAGCGTAAAGAGGCCCGTCGCGAGCGCGACCGTGGCACGAATTGCGGACAGGGCGGGGTGAGTCTCCATCATCGTCTGCGCGCCGCCTTGCCTTCGAGCCGCGGCAGCTTCGTGGGGCCGAAGTTCACGTTATGCTCTGAGTCGAGGAGCAGCCGCTCGCCGTCGAAACGGAACGCGAGCGTCGAGTAGAACGGCGTCTCGGGCGCGACAAGCTTCAGCGTGAACACGCTGTCCGCGGTCCATGCGCCGCTCGCCGCGACATCGGGCTCGGCCGGCACGCTCAGAAGTCGGTCGATGCCGTTGGTGAAGCCAGTACGGCTTCTCACCCACGAGCCGATCCCGATTGGTGTCCGGCTCTCCCCCGCAGCCGCGCGCACGAGCAGTGCAGGCGAGCCCGAAGTGAAGTCGAGCGCGATGGCCTGGATGCCACGGTCGTTCGCGGGCAGGTCGTACCATCGCCGAGAGACCCGAGCGGCGAGCGCGGTGGTCCGGCGTCCAGGCGGCACCCGCACGGTGAGCCCCGCGAGCTTCGCCTGCAACGCGCGCTGCGTGGCGACGTCCTCCGGCAGCGTCCCCGACGACATCGCCGGCAGGAGGTTGTCCCAGACGAGGTTCATTACCGATTGCATGTCGCGGACGCCGCTGGTGATCGCCACCACCGCGTCCTGTGCCGGCAGGACGAGCATGTACTGCCCGAACGCTCCGTCGCCACGGTAGCCATACCGGGAGCGCCAGAACTGGTACCCGTAGCCCTGGTCCCAGTCGCTACTCGGCGAGGAGCCGTTCGACGTCTGTCGCGCGGTCGCCTCGGCGATCCAGGCCGCAGGAACAAGCTGCCGATCGTTCCAGACTCCATTTTGCAGGTACAGCTGCCCGAAACGCGCGATGTCCTCCGTGCGCCCCATGAGCCCGAACGCGCCGACCGAGAAGCCCTGCGGGCTGACCAACCAGGTTGAGTTCTCGATGCCCAGCGGCTCGAACAGCCGCGGCCGCAGGTAGTCCAACACGGTCGAGCCGGTCACCTTCTGCACGATCGCAGAAAGCATATACGTCGCGGGCGAGTTGTACATGAAATGCGTTCCGGGCTTGAACGGAACCGGGTGCGCCAGGAACGTTTTCGTCAACCGATCGTTCCGCGTACTGGGGGCGCCCGACCACGACCACAGCGCGGCTTCCGTCTGATGTCCCGCCGACATGCTCAGTAGGTCGCGCACCCGCATTGCGCGCAGGTTGGCGGACGGCTCCGCCGGCGCGTCCTCCGGGAAAAACTTCAGCACCTCGTCATCGAGGCTGAGCTTCCCGTCTGCGATCGCAAGGCCGACCGCGGTCGACGTGAAGCTCTTGCTCAGGGAGTACAACATGTGCGGGGTCTTCGCGTCGTACGGTCCCCACCAGCCCTCGGCGACCACCTTTCCGTGTCTCACGAGCATGAAGCTGTGCATCGCGTCCACGCTCGTGTCTGCGGCCTGTACGAACGCGAAGATGGCGGACGAGGAGATCCCCTGCCGCTCGGGGGTACTGCGCGGGAGCGCCGAAAAGCCTTGCGCGGACAGACGGGCCGCACCGGCGAGTGCCAGTGCGAGCAGCAGCGGGCGTGCGTTCATTGTTTGTGCTCTCCGGGCCGGAGGGTAATCTGCTCACGGTTCTTGAGACAATGCGGTCGCCCCGCGAAACGGCAACCGAACTGTCGTTTGCCGGCGCAATCGCCGCAGGTCCAGCCACTTCGCGACTGGACCGACTAGCGCCAGCGCGAGAAACGCCGGCGCCGCATTGAAAGCCGTCGGCAGCGGCCATCCCTTGTCCGACCCGAATCGGATCAGTGTCTCCATCAACGCGATCACGACTGCTACGACGATCTGCTGCCGCCGCCCTCGTACCACGGTGCGCGGGTCGGTGATCATGAAGAAAACAAATAACTGATACATCGGTCCGGTAATCGGAGCGATCTCCGGAAGCAGGGACTGTCCGAGCGCCGCGGCGCGCAAACTGTTCAGCAGCAGGAAGCTCGCGACATACGTGAGCGTGATGTGGAGGACGCCAACTCGCGCGGCGATGACGAGTCCGAAGGTCCAGATCACCAGGTTGGTCGTCACATCGTTGCCGAACTGGTGGCTGAGGACGGAGACGGTGTCCGGCGCGGCGAGCAGCAGGGCGGTGATCGCGAAGTTGGTCGGATTCCAGAGATGATTGTCGCCATGTCGTAAGACGTACTTGGACGAGATGGCGAGAAAGCCGCCCACTGCGAATGGCCAGAGCGCGCCGCCCTGCGGCTTGATGAGCAGCGTCAGGCTGAGACCACTGATGTAGGCGCTCAGCAGGTTGACGATCTTGCCGCGGTCGAACCATGAGAGGAGCACTTCGGTCGCCGTGCAGACAGCGAGCGCCATGACGAGCCGGTCGTAGCCACCCACCATGTGGTAGCGGAGCTGCGCCGCCACCAGCACCAGTGTGATGAGAAACGCGATGAGATAGCGCGGATCGACCTTGCTTGCGCGCTCCCACGAGCGCATGATCGCATGCCGCTCGGCCGTGGCGTGTGTCGCGTGTGACGCGTTGCTCATGGCGTCAGCGCTATGGCTCCGTGACTGTCACGAAGCCGTCTATGGGTGGACGCGACAGTATCTGCCGCATACCTGACGGCCAGTGTATGACGACCCGGTCCACCCACTCCCTGGAACCCAGCCCGAAGTGCAACCGCCGGTCATTCTGACTCGCGAATCCCGATCCGCCATCCACGATCCGCCGCTGCGTGAGATCACTCGACTCGACTACCACCTCGGCGCCGATAGCGCTGCGATTGCTGCGTGTTCCGACGAGCCGGAAGGCGATCCAGTGATTGTTGCTGTCGGGATAGCCGCGATATAGTAGCGCCGGCTGGTTCTGGTTCGCGACGATCACGTCCACCGCGCCACGACTCGAGAGGTCGGCGAGAGCCACCGCTCGGCCGTCGTATTCGTCCGTCACGCCAACGTTCTTCGCGACGTCGATCCACCCAGCGACGCCGCGATTGAGGTAGACGCGCGACCGCTCGTACCCCGACAGGCTCGCGTTGCCTAATGGCGGCCAGGTCGCGGCGTCCTCGAAGAACCGGGCATTGGCGCCGGCTATCTTCGACATCGAGTACCAGTAGTTCTTCTGGCGATCGCCGGAGATGAAGCCGTTGGCGACGAAAAGCTCGTTGGCGCCGTCGTTGTTGAGATCACCGAACTGCGCGCCCCATGCCCAGCCCGCGTCTGCGATCGCGCCTTCAGCGACGTTGCGGAACCGGCCCGCGTTGGGCATCTCATTGAGGCGCAGGTTGTTGTTCTGAAAGATGTAGCCGCGCTCCGAGATGTTCGTGACGAATGCGTCGAGACGGCCGCGATTGAATGCATCCCCCAGCGTGACGGACATGCCGCTCTTGGATTCGCTCTCCAGACCGGCGGTGGTCAGAAGGAAACGCTGTCCGCGGTCGTTCAGGTACAGCTCCTCCGGACCGTAGTCATTCGCGAGGTAGATGTCCGGCCATCCGTCGCCGTTGAAGTCGGCTGAGGCGGCCGCCAACGTCCATCGCGTGCTGCCGACGCCCATGCGGTCGGTGACGTCCTCGAATTTGCCGCCACCCAGATTGTGCAACAGCAGATTCTTTCCGCCGTTAGTAGCGAACTCGAAGCTGTTGTGCATGATCCGCGTCGTCTTGAGGTTCCAGAGATCGATGTCGCGGAAATACGCGGTGACGTAGAGATCGAGCAGACCGTCGCGATCGTAATCCAGCCAGATCGCGCCGTTGCTGTTCACCCAGCGTCGGAGGCCTGCCGGGGCGGTGATGTCTTCGAATCGGCGGCCATCCACATTTCTGAATAAAGCCGGATAGCCGTAGCGGTACACCAGCACGTCCTCGCGGCCGTCATTGTCGAAGTCGCCCCATACGGCGCCCATTGACACGCCTTCGCCCGGCCGGTTGAGATTCGCCAGCCCCACGCTCGCCGCGACCTCCTCGAACGTGCCGTCGCCGCGGTTGTGGTACAGTGCGTTCGGCTCACCGAAGCGGCTGTTCGTGAAGTACAGATCGGGCCTTCCGTCGCTGTCGAAGTCGGCGACGGACACCGATGCTCCAAGCGCCGCCACGTGCGGCTCAATGCTCGCTATTTTGGGATCGAAAGTCGGCCGGCGGTGGACGAACCGAATGCCTGCCGCGGCGGTCTCGTCGTGCAGCGCGAATCCAGGGTGAGCAGCGTCCGCGGCCGCGCGACTGTGCCCGCGATCCAGTCGCATCGCGAGCAGAATAGCTGCCAAAAAGGGCACGGCTATGATGCCGCGACGAACGGCTGGGCGGGGTCGGTGCAGCACGGATCAGAGTATAGCCTTTCTACATCACGGCGGCGATACGCTCCGGTTCACGATGCGCGTGTTGTACTGCCAGCGGGAATCCATTGCCTCGCGACGAGGGATCAGGAGGCACGCACCGAAGGTCGCTGGTAACGAGGGCCCCGCGTCACCGCTGCGGTGCGCTTCCTTTCACTATTCGCGTGTTGTACTCCCGAAGGTAGCGCTGGTGATGCGGATCATTCGGGTACGCCTCCCCCGGTCCATAGGGATATGCCTTAACGCCATGGAAGGGGAGGGGATTCACAATGGTGCCGAACGCCGTGTTCAGATC
>JACDCM010000509.1 GCA_013817545.1 Gemmatimonadaceae bacterium
ACGCAGAGGTCGAGTGCGCTGTACGCGGAATCATCGAGGACGTCCGAGCGCGCGGGGACGACGCGTTGCGCGAACAGGCGCTCCGCTTCGACGGCGTGGAGTTGGTCTCCATTGAAATACCGCGGCAGGAATGCGCCGCCGCTCTCGATTCGCTCGACCCCGTCGTGCGCGCCGCGCTGGAGCAGGCCGCGTCCGCCATTGAGACATTCCATCGCGCCCAACTGCCGCAGAATCTCGAGTTCGAAAGCGCGCCAGGCGTGCGTCTGGGCCGGCGTGTGCACCCGATTGATAGCGTCGGAGTGTATGCGCCCGGCGGCCGCGCGGCGTATCCAAGTAGCGTTCTCATGGGCGTAGTGCCTGCGCGCGTTGCAGGCGTTCCGGAAGTCGTTGTATGTTCGCCGGCAGCACCAAACGGTAGACCACCACAAGCGGTTCTCGCCGCCTGTGCCCTCGCTGGCGCGGATCGTGTCTTCGCGATTGGTGGCGCGGGAGCCATAGCGGCGCTGGCGCTCGGGACCTCGACCGTACCGCGCGTCGCCAGAATCGTGGGGCCTGGCAACGCCTACGTCGCGGAGGCTAAACGGCAGCTCACTGGCGTGGTAGCAATCGACTGTCCCGCGGGACCATCCGAAATTCTGGTCATCGCTGACGATAACGCCAACCCGCGCATCATAGCGATGGAGATGCTGGCGCAGGCGGAGCACGATCCGGACGCCGCTGCAGTGCTGGTCGCGACGAGTGAGGCTCTGTGCGACGCCGTGCTCGAGCAGCTCGATGCACTGCTGCCGGACCAACCGCGGCGCGAGATCATCGAGCAGTCTCTCGCGAGGCGCGGTGGTCTGTTGTACGCTCGGACGCTCGAGGCCGCCGCCGAGTTTACCTGCCGGTACGCACCGGAACATCTAATGGTGCTCACCGCGTCGCCGCGGGCGATGCTGCCGCAACTGCGAAATGCGGGAACGATCTTTTTTGGAGCGTCCAGCTCTGTGGTTTTCGGCGACTACACTACCGGCGCGAATCATGTGCTGCCCACTGCCGGACTGGCGAGAGCATACTCGGGACTCTCAGTGCTCGACTTCGTGCGCTGGACCACCTATCAGGAGCTCGCCCCTGATGCTGCTGCACGCTTGTCGGCACCCACAGCGGCGCTGGCCCAGGCAGAAGGACTGCCCGCACACGCTTCGGCCGCACGTGTGCGCGCGACCGCCAGTATCGCTGATGCCAAGGCATCCTCGAGGACTATCCGCTTTCGGCCGGCCAACAGCACGATCAAACTGTACGATCCCGAGCGGAAGCCGATCGCTGTCGACCTGAGCGACAACACCAACCTGTTCGGCGTTAGCCCCGCGGCTATCCGCGCGCTGAGCGCTCTGCCCGCCGAGCGTGTCACGCGGTATCCGTCAGTATTCGCTGACGATCTCAAGCGCGAGCTGGCGCGCCTGCACAATGTTGGCGTGGCCAACGTGACTACCGGTTGCGGCTCCGACGACGTGATCGACTCCGCGTTGCGCGCGTTCTGCGAGCCTGGCGACATCGTGGCGTACGCGGCGCCGACATTCAGCATGTTTCCGTTGTTCGTGGAGATGAACGCCGCCATACCGCGCGCCGTGCCGCTCGGGCCTGGCTTCGAGCTGGATGCCAGATCGGCGGTCGCGGTGCGGGCCAGCGTGACGTACATCTGCTCGCCGAACAATCCCACCGGCAACGTCCTGAAGCGCTCTGCCATCGAGCACGTCGCTGAACATACTGGCGGCGTAGTGCTGCTGGATGAAGCGTATGCTGATTTTGCGGACAATGACCAGACGCGCTGGGCCTCGACGAGCGACAGGCTTGTGTCGCTCCGAACGCTGTCCAAATCCTATGGGCTGGCCGGTCTCCGGATTGGTTATGCAGTGGGTCCCGCGCCGCTCATAAGTGAGATCGAAAAGGCGCGTGGGCCCTATAAGATCAGTGCACCAGCGGAAGCGGCTGCACTGGCCGTGCTGCGCGAGGATCGCGCGTGGGTTGCGGACGTTATCGCCCAGGTACGCGTCAACCGTGAGCGCCTCGCACAGGAATTGGTGGACCTCGACGTACAAGCGTACGACTCGGCGGCAAACTTTCTTCTCATGCGCGTACCGGACGCGTTCTCTCCAGATGCGGCCGATCGCGCGCGCGGGTTTGCCGCGGCGCTCGCGGGGCACGGCGTGGCAGTCCGCGCGTTTCCGGCGCTTCCGCAGGCTGGAGATTGCATTCGCGTCAGCATTGGTCCGTGGCCAATGCTGGAAAGCTTCCTCGCGGCGATGCGCGGAGTGCTGACCGCCACACAGGGAGTCGCGTGATATGCTCGCTCTAGAATGCGCGACCAGCTTGGCACTCGAGTGCCTGACATGATCGTTGCCAGGATCTCGCAAGGGAGCTCGACATACAGATGAAGGTGGCTCTGCTGGACTACGGTGTGGGAAATCTGCACTCGCTGGTGAAGGCGCTCGAACTGGGCGGAGCCGACGTCAGCATCGAGACCGATGCGATGCGGGCGCTTCGGGCGGACGCGCTCGTGCTTCCAGGCGTTGGTGCGTTCGGAGCGGCGGCGGAGCGACTTGGTCCTGCCGCTGAGAGTATTCGCGATGCCCTCGACGACGGATTACCGTGTCTGGGGATCTGTCTGGGCATGCAGCTCCTCTTCGAAGCGAGTGAGGAAGGCGACGGGCGTGGAATCGGCATGTTCAGCGGCACCGTGCGTCGACTAACCGCGCGCCGTGTCCCTCATATGGGCTGGAACCAGGTGGAAGCCAGCGCCGATTCCCTTTTTGCGGGCTCGGATAATCTCATCGCTTACTACGCACACAGCTTCGTGGCGCTCCCATCAGCAAGTG
>JACDCM010000510.1 GCA_013817545.1 Gemmatimonadaceae bacterium
CGGGCTGTGGAGGATCTCCTCGCTTGCGAGCGGCGCTTAAACGTGGGCTGGGCGGCGAAGATTCTGAACGTCTACCTGAAGACACGGTGCTACGTCGGTGCCGAGGGTCGGCATGACCTTAGTAAAGCGATCCATCCGCCGATCGACGGCGGGCTGTGGCTAGGGTTGAAACGGCACTTCGGCGAACGTAGCGACATCCTCGATCGCTCGAATTGTGTCGAGCGCATCAAGGACATCAACGAGTATGATTGCTATGAGCGCATCATTGATGGCTGTCGAGATGCAGCGACGGAGCTAGGGTGCAAGCTTATCGAGGTCGACCACCTCTGGGCGGGCACAGAGTTCCTAGCGAAGACGAAAAACGAAAAGGTTGTTCCATTTGTGGTCAGACTCTGACGCCGGACTTCGACGCGAGGTTCGCAGAGATGTATCCTGGATTGGTTTGCAGCCTATGCGATGAACGAGCGATGGACGCTGCTGGCGGAAACCCAGAACACAGCAGCGCGTATGATGGGGGCACAAATCCCGTGAAGAAAATGTTGGAGACGCTACAAAGGCGGGTTCCTCACGATGTTGGACTCTGATGATTGTGCCACCCTGGAGATGTTCTTTGACCGGCACCTCCGCAAATAAAGTTGCGACAGGAATGCGGTGTAAACCTGCTAGACAACAGTGTTTAGAAGATCAAGGTTCAAGGAGCAAGCCGGTGCTTGGACGCAAGCTCGGCTAAGCAGGGCTTCGATGGCAGCCGGCGAGCTCGATGGACCAACGGGAGGGTCTCGCGGGATGTCTTGACGCGCCTACAAAACGGCGGATTGGAAGGGCTTATCGACCCGCTGCCGCGGTTACGAACTCGCGATCCAGCGCCTCGAATTTGGCATTTTCGTCCCCGGCTGTGAGGCGAGGGACCTCAGGATCCGCGTGAGTTTCGCCCTTTGGGGTAAGCACCGCGCGAATGCGGCTAGCCCACTGCTCGACGACCTGAGTCTCCCAAGGAAGCGTCCGGGCGGCGCCCTTTGGCAATGGGATGATGTCACCATCGCGAACATAAGAACGTAGAGTGAGGCGGAGCGAAGCCCAGAAATCCGCTACCACTTCGCGCTCGCTTCCTCCCGTACCAATCGCCGATGGCAGCTCAGCGCACGTGAGCACCATGTCGCCTGGCTCGTCGCCTTCCTCCGGCAAAATCTTCCACGGTAGGCGCACCAGGTAGTCAAGTTTCTCGTCTTCAGTCCACTGCATTGTCAGTCTCCTCGGGGACCAGTCCGTGCGCGTTCAGGATCTGGACCATCTTCTTTACATACACGGACTTTAACTTCCCGTGCCCACTGTCCACAAGACTGACGCGCAAAGTTGTGTGCTCGTCAATCTTGCGCTTCCATACCCTGTGGCTACCCTCCGCGTCCGAAACACGAAAGTCTAAATGACGCAAAATCCTGGCGGCGTCATCGTAGGTGTAATTTACCGGCTTCGGATGTTCTGCCATTTCTCTCAGCAGCTTCTTCCAGCTAGCCATCCGTGGGTTACGACTTCGGTGGCTGAAGCGATTGAGCCTGCTGTTTCAAATGAGGCGGTGCATCGACTATGTAAAACGGAATTTCACCAATGATGTGTCCTTCTACACGAACACGAATGAGATAATCGCCCAGATCTGGCACCGCGAACTGCCCAAGGTTGATGAGTAGCTGCGCTCTCTGGGGGTAGCCTGGACCACGCGTCGTGAACAGAAGAGGTAAGTCGAGTTGGCCTAAATTCTGGCCGTCAGCATCTTCAAAACTGAGGGTAACCCTGTGATCGGAACCTTCGACGATGCTGGCCGAAACTACCACCACGGCCGTTGCCTGCGGGAATGGAATTGGGCGCGCATCGGTCATCGCGAAAATGGTATCGAAGACTCCGACAAGCGTCAGCTTTCCACGCCCCGCGTCACTTGCGTAGTCAGCGAGCGCTCCGAGAATCATCTTCATGAGTTTTTGGCACCCCTGGTAACCTGTAACCATTCAGAACACGGCCGATCCAAATTGTGCGTGCTCGATCGCGCTTGTCTACCCTTACCGGCGTTTGCCGGCGCCTGAGTCCCGGGCCTAATGACGACAATTTCTTAGCAGTTCGCGCTCGATCGTGGTGAGAAGCAACTCTGGGTGCACGCCGAAACCGGGGGTTGTCTTCCGACTGGGCGATGCAAGCATGATCCCCATCAGCCCTCTGTGGGGCGGATTCGCCGTCTTTTGGGAGCTGTCGGCCGCTGACCGTTGGCGGAACGTCGCCGAAATGCGCCGCGATGAGCGCCTGTTGTGTGACACCGTGAAATGGCGCAGCGCCCGTAAGCAGCTCGTATGCGAGGCATCCGAAGGCATAGATGTCCACGCGATGTCGGTTGAGTCGCGCACCAAACGCAGAGGGTACCCTCGATGCGCGCCCTCGATTCGAGCGGTGATCTTGCCTCGACACGCGACTGCATCATTAGTGTGCCAATCTACGGCCTCCTTGGTGCCGCAGGCGCAGAAGCCCCCAACCGGCCCAACACCTTGCCCAGCTCCTCGATTTCTGCTCCATACGCCGCCCAGTTCCCTGCGCGCTGAGCAACAATGGCGCGGTCGTAGTGAGCCCGAGCCCGCGTCAGCAACTCGCCGCTCGTTCCCTCTGACAGCGATCGCGCCGCGACGACAGGACCGGCCGCCGTGTCCGCTGCCGCCGCCACCATCGCCGTAGGTAACGACGGACCCCCAAACAACCGCGATAGCCCCGACTCCAGCGTCTCCTCCATCACCACCCGATTCTGATACGCCACGATGACCCGCTTGAGCTCGGGAATCTTCCCGCCTTCTGCGCGCAGA
>JACDCM010000010.1 GCA_013817545.1 Gemmatimonadaceae bacterium
GTGGTAATGCGCATCCACAAGCGCTTCCCATGTCTCTGGATCTTCCCGGTATCGGTCTCTGGTAGTTTGCAGAGTGGCGAACAACCGGCGCACGTGGCTGTCGTACGCAGTGTCCTGAGACACATACAGGGGCCAGAGCGCAGCGTTGAGCGAGTCGGCCACCGTCAGCAGGCTGTCGCGCGGAGCCAGCCGCGTATTCAAGGCTCCAGCGCGGAGCCGGTAATCTCGCGAGATGGAGTCACTGGCGCTCTTGATCCAGCTTCGAATCTGTCCCGCCCGGCGTAGGGCGAGAGCGAAGGCTGTGTCGATCTCGATGGCCTGCTTATACAAGGCGAAGGCGGTATCCCACGCACTACGCCGATAGTAATGCTCACCCTGTAGAAAGGCCTTGAGCGCCTCGAGCGTAGAAGCACCCAGCGATGTGCCGCGCAACTCGCCGATGCGGCCAGCCTGGCCGAGCTCTCTTAGCAGAGCGACGGTAATCGAATCCGTCATCACGGTCATCCGCGTGGCCGCATCGCGCCGTTCGCGGAGGTTGCGCACCGCTCCGCTCACGAGATCGAAGACGTGCACCTTGAGCCGCACACTGTCCGTTCCCGTTGGATCGAGGTTGCCGTAGACGACGTACTGCGCTCCCGTGCTTCGTCCCAACTCCCTGGCACCCGCAGTATCAGCGCGGGCGTCCTTGGGCCACCGGCGCAGTACGATCGTTGGCGAAACCGTGTGCAATGGTCCCATGCCATCAAGGTTGCGAGACAGCACGTCCACCAGACCTTCGCGCCACACCTCCCTCAGACCCGGATCCGTCGCGGCGAAAGGCGCGATCGCGACGCGGTTGGGCGTAAACGCTGGGCCGGCAATACGAGCGCGAACAAACCATCCACTCACAGCCGCGACCACAGTGACTACCGAAGCGACGGCCGCCCAACGCCACATTTTTGCCTTCGGATTTTTCAGAACGTTCGTCGAAGCTGGTGCGGGCGCGGGAGTAGCGATGCTCGCTGTCGGCGTGGACGCGCGAGCCGTGATGCCACGCGATGCGCGCGTGGGAGTACTCGCCTCGATTGCGTCGTGAAACTCAGTGGCCCACCTGAAGCGATCTTCCGCGTCCTTGGCGAGCGCTTTCATGATCGCCTCGCTGAGATCCGGGGGCACGTCCGGGCGTACAGCGTCCAGCGCCTCGGGCGATTCGGTCAAGCGCGCCACAAGGAGTGCGGCCCCAGTCAGTTGGGCGAACGGCCGAGTGCCGCTCAGCATCTCATACGCCACCATGCCGAGCGAGTAGATATCGGCGCGACCGTCAATCTCACGCTCGCCAACAAGCTGCTCCGGTGCCATGTAACCCGGTGTACCAACGGACATGCCGGTTCCCGTAAGGCGCTCCTCGTTCGCCTTGTGCTCCCCGGTCCCCCCCTGCGCAGCCATCAGTGCGCCGGCTATCCCGAAATCCGCCAGAATCGCGTGATTTCCCTGGAGCAGGATGTTCTCCGGCTTGAGATCCCTGTGCACGACGCCCTGCTCATGCGCGTATGCGAGCGCGTCAGCCACCTCGCGTAGCAAACGGCAGGCTTCAACCACGGGGAGAATCTTCTCATACTCCAGCTTATGACGCAGCGATTCGCCGGCGATGAACGGCATCACGTAATACATCAGGCCGTCTTTCGCCCCAGCCGCCAGCACGGGCAGGATGTGTGGATGCTGCAGGTGGGCGGTGAGGTCGATCTCCCGCTTGAATCGCGCGGCGCTCAGCGCGCTGGAGAAGTCTGGCGGAAGCACCTTTATCACGACCTGCCGGTCCAGCGACGTATCCGCCGCCAGAAACAGGCGGCTCATTCCACCGCCTGTTATTTCGCGCTCAAGTCTGTACCCGTCTCCGAGGGTCTCCTGGAGATAGCGAAAAAGGTCGTCCACGCACCGAAGGGAAGGGGAATGGAGAAGGTAAGGCAGTGATTAGTAATTTGTAATCCGCAATAGGGGGAAGGCGGATTGCGGATTGCTGACTGCGGGAGTGCGGAGTACAACTGCGGATGCAGATTACGGACTGGGCATCTGTACTGCGTACCAATACTCCCTGATTGGTAGTGGAAAGCTTTTCTTGGGTCGGGCAGCCGTAGTCACTAACCGCGGGCCGAAGCCGCGGATCCGCAATCCGCAATCGGCAATCAGCTATCAGCCTGCTCTCCCCCCGTTACGCTCCTAGAGGCAACCTTCCGCCACGCGCCTGGGTCTGATTCGATAGACTCCAACCCAAACCTGAGGCTTTATGCGACTCTCGACGATCATTATTGGTACGGCGGCTTTTGTCTTACTGGCGCCGGACGGCAACGCACAGCAAGCTGAAGGACGACGGGATCGGGAGCGAGAGGCTCGCTCCATGGTGCGCGTGCTGTCGAACGATCGGGACGACAGCGATCGCGCGGCGATCGGCGTCTCCACGGCTTCGGGGGGTGAGCGAGACACTCTCGGCCTTCTCATTACAGATGTGACTTCGGGCGGACCTGCGGAAAAGGCTGGTCTCGAGGAAGGAAACCGGATCACCGCCGTCAATGGCGTAAGTCTCCGGCTATCCGCTGCCGACGCGGGAGAGGACGACATGCAAGGGATTCTCACGCGCCGCCTCGTGCGTGAGCTGCGGAAAGTGAAGGCGGGCGACGAGGTAGATCTCCGCGTCTGGGCGTCGGGCCAGGCAAAGTCGGTGAAAGTGAAGACCATCGCGATGGAGGACATGCCTGGCCGCCGAACGCGGATGTCCCGCGAGGACATGGATGACCGCGCGGTGATCGGCCTTTCCCTCGGCAGCAGTGGCAGCAGGCGCGATTCACTCGGGGTCTTCATTGCCGGAGTGCATGAAAATGGGCCAGCTGAGAAGGCGGGGCTTATGGAAGGTGACCGAATTGCGGCGATCAACAGCGTAAATCTCCGCGTTTCGGCCGAAGATGCAGGCGACGATTGGATGGGCAACGCCAAACACAGCCGGTTCACGCGCGAGATGCGCAAGGTAAAGTCCGGCGATGAAGTGGAACTACGGGTTTACAGCGGCGGTCAGTTCAAGACGGTGCGGGTGAAGTCCGCTCGGGCGGGCGATCTGTACAAGGATGAAGGCCGCGGCTTCCGGATGTTCTACAACAATGAGATTGGAGGCGGCATGATGCCGGCCATCGCACCCATGCCTCCAATGCCTCCCATGCCTTCAATGACACCGAGAATTTATAGGGCGCCTCGCGCAAGGATGTATCTGAATGATCTTGACATCGACATCGATATCGATGAAGAAGCGATCGAGGAGACGATGCAGCGTGCGCGGGAGGGTATAGAGCGTGCGCGCCGCGGTTTCGAACGAGAGGCTCCCAGAATTGCGCTTGGAGTAGAAACCGCGGCTACCGGATTCGGCCAGCTCGCTCAAGCACTCGCGCGTGCGGTGCACGTCAGGCCGAGCGGAACACAGTACTAGCAGCGGAGCGGTCTACCCTTTGGGTTTGCGTACTGATAAGCGAGGCTTCGAGGGGTTGAGACGGGTCAGTCACCATGTGGATTGCCTGGATCTACAGGCATAAATGGACGAAGCACCCACGGTGGCGCTTCCCACGGTGCGCAACGAGATCGAATTCGTTGCGCACCGAAGTTTTTGTGTACGCTACTTCGAAGACTTCTTCTTACCGGCTGCCTCGCCGTACTTCTTTCCAGATGACTTGCTCGCTGATTTCCTGGTGGTTGCCATCGTGCTCCTCCAAGTGTGAAACGTGACTCGGCACTGCTTTGTTCACGCGCGTGAGCCCCGCGTGGTCTTTTGCGCTTCGTTTACAACACTCCCGCCTTCCACTTCCCCTTCCGAAAGAGTACCGCGCTCACCACAGCCAGAGTCGAGAACGCGATTGTCATTGCCAGAAAAACTCCAAACGGTCCAAAATCAAGAACGATCGCGAGTAAATACGCGAGTGGAATCTCCCACAACCAGAAGACGAAGAGATTTATCAGCGTGGGCGTCCACGTGTCTCCCGCACCATTGAACGACTGGGTCAGCACCATGCCGTAACCATAGAAGAGAAAGCCGCACGCCACAACGCGCAAACAGCTCACCGCGTGCTTTGCCACGTTCGGATCAGACGTGAATATCCCGACGATCGGCTTGGCGAAGAGTACGAACACAAGCCCGATGATTCCGAGAAAGCACATGTTGTAAAAGCCGGCCTGCCAAACGGCGCGTTCCGCGCGCTCCGGTTTTCCGGCACCGAGTGCCTGGCCGACCATCGTCGCGGCGGCGTTGCTCATGCCCCATGATGGCAGAAGCGCAAAGACAATCACCCGAATACCAATTGTGTAGCCGGCTAGCGCGTCGCTGCCAAATGTTGAGATAATCCGGATCAGTCCGATCCAGCTCGCCATGCCGATGAATACTTGAAATGTGCCTGACGCAGAGAGCTGCACGAGGCGGATCATCAGTGCCGGCTCGAGCCGAAGATGACGGCGTTGAATGTCGACGCGGGACCCCGGCCGAAACAGCCGGCTCAGAGCGTAGAGCGCTCCCGTTCCGCGTCCGATGGTCGTCGCGATAGCGGCGCCGGTCACGCCCAGCCTCGGGAAAGAAGCCCAGGCCAAAGATCAGACATGGACCCAGGACAATATTTATCAGGTTCGCGAGCCAGAGCACGCGCATTGCTATCGCGGCGTCGCCCGCGCCGCGGAAGATTGCGTTGATACGAAAGAGCAGCAGGATGACGGCGTTCCCACCGAGCATGACGCGCGCGTAGCCCGAACCAAGGGCAATGACGCCCGCGGATGCTCCCATCAAGCTCAGTAGCCGAGGGGCGAGTAGCGCTCCGGCAATTCCCAGGACGACGGCGACAATGAGCCCCAACGCGATCGCTTGCACCGCGGCCCGCGCTACACCATCGGCATCCTTTTCACCTATTCTGCGCGCCACCATCGCCGTCGCACCAATGCCGAGCCCCATCGCAAGTGCGTAAACGAGCGTAAGCATCGACTCGGTGAGGCCCACGGTCGCGACTGCGTCGGAACCGAGCCGGGAAACGAAGAAGACGTCGGTTACAGCGAACACGCTTTCCATGGCCATCTCCAGCACCATTGGAACAGCCAGCAGCGTTATCGCTCGGCTTATGGGTCCGCTTGTGTAATCGTGATGCTGCCGCGAAGGGCGTCGCGTATGGAGGGCCAGAATCCAGGATTAAAAGCCGGTTTGCCGATTGCGGACTCTGACTGAAGATCGGGCATGAACAAGATTGCGGATTGCGGATTGCGGACTACAGCGCAGGACTAGAGCTGAGCTCGGAGTGGCAAACCTATAGTCGCACTTCCGACGGTGCGACATGGAAACGCAATACGCCGTGCGTGTGGTGCACGGCGTAAGCTCAGTCAGGTTTAAGGCGCGGACCGCCGTTGAGCAGAGAAGCCCGCGTGGCCGACGGCGAACTACACTCCGGCCGTCGCCGCCGCCGCCTCGGCAGCCTCTTCTGCTTCCTCCATCTCCGTTTTGGGCGTGTTGACGTGTCGCGTAGCAGGCAAGAGGGCGATGTCGAACACCTCTTCCAACGTCCCCACGCAGTGAAACTCCAGCACGTTGCGCACTTCCTCGGGGATGTCCTCAAGATCGGCCTCATTCTCCTTGGGAAGGATGATGGTCGTGATACCGGCCCTGTGTGCCCCGAGCACCTTTTCCTTTACCCCGCCGATCGGCAGCACGCGCCCCCGCAGCGTTGCTTCTCCCGTCATTGCCACGTCCTTGCGCGCCGGTCGTCCTGACATCGCACTCACAAGAGCGGTCGACATTGTAACTCCCGCGGAAGGACCATCCTTTGGAATTGCACCGGCCGGAACGTGGATATGCACCTCGATTGAGCCGAGTCGGTCTTCCGGGATCTGAAGCGTGGAGGCATGGGTTGCCGCGTAGGTCAGTGCCGCGCGGGCGCTTTCCTTCATGACATCACCAAGTTGCCCGGTGAGGATCAGCGAAACGTTACCCCATCCGCTCACCTGCACAGCACTATCGGAAGGTTGTACTCCGTGTAACCGGCGAATTGCGGCCTCAACGAACATGATGTCGCCTCCGGCAGGTGTGTAATACATGCCGGTCGCCACGCCCACTTCATTTTCTTCAGCAGCGTGTTCCGGGTGAACTCTGGGGCGTCCGAGAAGAGTGCGCACCTCGTCGGCGGTTATCGTCTCGTCTGTGATTGTTCCGGTCACGCCCGAAGCAATCTTGCGGGCCACCTTACGCGCGACCGCGCCGATCTGGCGCTCCAGCTGACGAACACCGCTTTCCCGTGTGTAGTTGCTTACGACGACGGCAACCGCTTCGTCCGTGAACTTCACGCCCTTGTCGCCGAGGCCACTCTCTTCGAGTTGCCGGGGGATGAGATATTTCTTGGCGATCTCCGCCTTCTCGCGCTCGGTGTAGCCGGAGAAATCCACCACCTCCATGCGGTCGAGCAGCGGCCCGGGAATGTTCTGAATGAAATTGGCGGTCGCGATGAAAAGCACTTCGCTCAAGTCAAACGGGATGTTCAGGTAGTGATCGGTAAATGTGTCGTTCTGGGCAGGATCGAGCACCTCGAGCAGCGCCGAAGACGGATCTCCCTGAAATGAAACTCCCAGTTTATCCACCTCGTCCAGGAGAAAAACCGGATTCTTGGTGGCGGCCTGCTTCAGCCCCTGGACTATGCGTCCGGGCATCGCGCCCACGTAGGTACGCCGGTGCCCACGGATATCCGCCTCGTCACGGATACCGCCGAGCGCGGCGCGCACGTACTCACGCCCAAGTGCACGCGCGATGGACTTGGCGATCGATGTCTTGCCCACGCCTGGTGGCCCGACGAAGAGAAGGATTGGCCCCTTCGCCATGGCGCGCGCCTTGGCTTCCTTGGTGTCGGTGATCGGCTTGTCTTCCTCGCTCTCCGGTGAGAGCGAAGGAGTTGCGTCTTCCTTGCTGGCTTTCACCTTGGCCGCTGGAACCTCACCGGTCTTTTCTACTTCCTCCGACAGTTGCTTGGCCCTGAGCTGGCGCACTGCGAGAAACTCGAGGATACGGTCCTTCACATCGGGAAGCCCGTAGTGATCTTCGTCGAGAATATCCTTGCTGCTGTTCAGATCGAGCACGTCATCGCTGCGCGTGTTCCAGGGTAGCTCGGCGATCCATTCCAGATATGTGCGGATCACCTGGGCCTCCATCGATTCGCGGCCCGCGCGCTCCAGCCTTCCCAGCTCCCGCTCCACTTCCTGACGCGCAACCTTGGAAAGCTCCAGTTTGGCGAGCTTGTCACGCAGATCTGCCATCTCGCGGCTCTGGTCGTCGTCGCCCAGCTCCTTTTGAATGGCTTTCATCTGCTCGCGGAGAAACATTTCCCGCTGCCGCTGCCCTAACTCCTCCTGTACCTGGCTCTTGATGTCTTCCTGCGCCTCGAGGAGGCCGATCTGACGCTGCACGTGTACCAGCACCCGCCGCAGCCGCTCCTCGACGCTCAAGGTCTCCAGCAAACCCTGCTTTTCGGGGACGCTGAGCTCGATGTAGCCGGCAACCAGGTCGGCGAAGCGTCCTGGATCCGTGACAGAGTCGAGCACCTGATGCACGACTTCTTCAGGAAGACCGCGCCGCTCCCCCAACTCGCCCGCGCGCTCGCGCGTCTCCTTGTGCAACGCCTCGAAGGCGGGGTCGTGATCATCCAGCGGGTTCATCTCCTCAACCGGCACGATGACGGCAGAGAGGTAGTTGTCAGTGGTGGTGTATTGAAGTGCCGTAGCGCGCTGCTCGCCGCCCAGCAGCAGCTGGATGCCGCCCAGTCCGCGCTGAACCTGCTGGATGCGCGCGATAACTCCCATTGAGTAAAGGATTTCGGCGGTAGGCTCGTCGGTGTTATCGCGTTGCGCGACGGCGAACACCAGACGATCGCCCTTCAGCGCGCTTTCGATTGCTCGCAAGGTGCCTGGCCGTCCTGCCGCGATTGGAGCGGTGAGTCCGGGAAAAATTACCGTGCCCCTGAGGGGAAGCACGGGAAGCGTCTGTCGTTGTGCCATCTGCAATCACTTAGGGTAGGGACATCGCGACCGGGTTCACTTGCAAAACTGCGTGATAAGCAGGAGTTGAGCCAGACAGGAAGCCAGCTGCGACCTGCGGACGGCCACCTGCGAGCTGCGAACTGCGAAAAAAAACATCATGGACGCACTCCTCCCGCCACATTTGCAACTTTTCCCCGCTGCTTTGGCGTAGTACCGCAGAGATGGCAGTACGGGAGTTTGCAGTCCGCGTTCTGAGTTCGTAGTCGCAGTTCGCAGTTCGCCGTTCGCAGCTCGCAGTTCGCAGTCGCCAGTGTTTGTGTTGTCTCCTTTTCAGCTAGTGCGAATAATGCTACACTATGCAGGTTCTCTACCCGGGCACCGCGCCGATCACCCGACACCTGGGACCCGGCACCTCGTACCTCACTTGTTGCGGGACGTAATATTGTCCAGCGCCGCTGAAGACACCCAACTTCGCGCGCACGTCGAACGTGCGCTAAAGGAGAGTTACGATCTCGAGGACGAGATCGGACGCGGCGGCATGGGTATAGTGTACCGCGCGCGTGACAAACGGCTCAAGCGCACCGTGGCCATCAAGCTGCTCCCGCCCGAGCTCGCGTTCCGGAGCGAGATAAAGACCCGGTTCCTTCGCGAAGCAGAAACAGCGGCCCAGCTCAACCATCCTCACATCGTCCCCATCTACTCGGTCGACGAGCGGGACGGCCTTGTCTTCTTCGTAATGACGTGCGTTACGGGAAAAACGCTTGGAGGCAGGCTCCAGGAATGCGGACGCCTCAGCGTTGAGGAGACCCGCAAGATCATGCGCGAAGTAAGTGACGCACTCGCATACGCGCACGGACGAGGAGTGATCCACCGCGACATAAAACCGGACAATATCCTGCTCGATGCCGAGAGCGGGCGGTCCATGGTCACTGATTTCGGAATCGCGCGCGCCATCCAGGAAGGCGGCGACTCCCGTCTCACAGCGACGGGCATGGCGATTGGGACACCGGCATACATGAGTCCCGAGCAAGCGGTGGGTGACCGGGTAATTGACGGACGAAGTGATCTTTACTCACTCGGCGTGCTTGGATACCAGATGCTCGTGGGTGAGCCGCCATTTATCGCGTCGAGCACACCTGCGATGCTGATGAAGCACTTGACCGAGGTGCCCACCTCGATTCGTGAACGCCGTTCCGATGTGCCGGCTGACCTCGATGCGACCATCATGACGTTGCTTGCCAAGGAGCCTGAGCGGCGCCTTCCGAGCGCGGGCGCGCTGTCGCTCGCGCTACAGGGACAATTCGTGGTTGCCTACCCTCAGCTGCAGTCGACGGACCACGTCGGGCGGCCAGCGTACATGCCGGCAGCCGAACGAGGGCGCGATACCCGGCCGACGTACCAGCAGGGCGGGTCAGCAGCGATGTACCCCGGTGCGTATGCGCCGCCCGCACTCGCGGAAGAAGATTCCTATTCCCCCACGGGAGATGACCTCGCTCGCTGGTTGGCGGAGCCTGTGGTCAAGTATCGCAAGAAGTTCGCGACGTTCGCCGCAGTGAACGCCGTGATTATGCTTGCGGCGATCTTTGGCGAGGGAGGCTTTCTCTCGATTACGGTCATCTGGGGCATGTTCATGGCGGCGAATTACGCCAAGCTGTGGAGCTCGGGGTACGATTGGCGGGATGTTTTCCGCCAGCACCGGGATCGGCGCCTCGTGGATGTTGCGCATGAGACTGTCGCGGAGGTGCGCGGGGTCTTCGACAGAGAGCGGAAGCCCGGGCAGCGCTCCAGCGGCGGTCGTCTTGGCGGTGCGACCCCCAACTCGCAAGGCCGCGAAGCTGGCAATTTGCTTGCGCCTCCGGCTGATACGCGCCTGGGCGCGCACGCTCACACTGTAAGAAAAGCCGAGAATGATCGATCCGAGATTTTGCGTATCGTAGACTCGCTCCCGAAGAGAGACCGGTCGTTGGTGACCGATGTCGTCCCGTCCGCGGAAGCGCTAATGAAGCGGATTCAGACGCTGGCGTCTTCGCTTGCCGAGTTGGAGAGATCCAATGTCCCCGACGCGACAAGGCAGATGGATGAGCAGATAGGAGATCTTGAGGCGCAAGCCAATCCGCTCGATCGCGTGGCGAGCGAAGACCGCGTTCGACGACTGGCACTACTGAAGCGCCAGCGTCGCGCGCTGGCCGACCAGGAACGGCGCCGCGGTGAAGCTGCGTCCAAGCTTGAGAGCTGTTCCCTCGCGCTCGGAAGCATGCGGCTCGATGTTCTCAGGCTTCGGGCCGGAACCGTGTCGCAGTCCGTGGATCAAATCACCTTGCTGACGGAACGCGCGCGGCTGCTCGCCGATGACGTTGACGCTGCCGTTTACGCCGCAGATGAGATCGGGAAACTCACGAGCGGAAGGCGGGAGGTGGGAGGCGGGAGGCGGCAGAAGCAATGATTTTCACGTACACGAGCTCATCGTGACGACCACTCGATTCGCCCACGGGTTCCGCCAAGCGCCTTCCGCCCTCCGCCTGCCGCCTCCCATCTCCCGCCTTCCGCCTCCCGCATGACCGATCTCATGCATGATCGCGTCGTCTCCGCGATTGGGGACCTGTACGATGTCGGCGGCGAACTCGGCAGGGGTGGGATGGCTGTCGTATACCGCGCAACCGACTTGCGCCTTCGGCGCGACGTTGCGGTAAAGGTGCTTCCTCCGGACCTTGCATTCCGAGCTGATGTGCGGGCGCGCTTCATGCGCGAGGCGGAGACCTCGGCACAGCTCAACCACCCCAATATCGTGCCGATCTACTCGGTTGATGAGCGCGGCGGAATCGCCTTTTTCGTCATGGCGCTTGTAGAAGGTGAGAGTGTTGGGCAGCGCATCGTCCGCGAAGGAAGGCTCGGCATTGATGAGACGCGCCGAATTTTGCGCGATGTGGCGGACGCTCTGGCATATGCGCACTCACGCGGCGTCGTGCATCGCGACATAAAGCCTGATAACATTCTTCTCGACCGGCACGGCGGACGTCCGATGGTCACGGACTTCGGGATAGCGCGTGCGGCGGAAGCGGACTCGCGGCTCACTGTGACGGGCGTTGCTGTCGGAACACCGGCATACATGAGCCCCGAGCAGGCGACCGGAGAACGCGAGCTGGACGGACGTAGCGACATCTACTCGCTCGGCATTGTCGCATATCACATGCTTGCTGGAGAGACGCCTTTCAAGGCGTCGAACACCCCCGCGATGCTCATGAAGCATCTGAGCGAGCGGCCGCGACCAATGCGTGAGCATCGTCCGGAGATTCCGGCTGAGCTCGCAATGATCATCGAGCGATCGCTCTCAAAGCGACCGGCTGACCGCTGGCCTGACGCGGCATCGTTCAGAGAAGCGGTCTCAGGCGCAGCGGCGGCAGTGTCAGGACTGGGATACCGGGATGATCGACCAGTGGCCAGTCGTAATAGCGACCGCGCGATGGAAGTTGATGCCGCAAGAATTCCTCATGGCGAATCGGGGCGACCTCCTCGGCAAAGTCCGCCTCTCCCACCGCCATATCCCATTCCCGCGCCCGGTATTCCGAGTCACGTACAGCGTTCGCTGGAAAAGCAGTGGCGTAGGGACATGAAACGTCACCGCGAGGGAAAGGACAGCCTCGAGACGTTCGCGGCGAGGCCGGTGGACGACAGAGTTCGCGCGTTTCGAAGGAACCTCGTCGCGACCGGGGCCACGACTGGTTTTCTTTTCGCCATCAACATGATCACGTCGCCGGGCTTTCCCTGGTTCATCTTTCCCGGACTCGGCATGAGTGTTGGCGTAGTGAAGCAATGGGGAACGCTCTGGGCGGACGGACTGGGTTGGCACGACATCTTCGGCCGGAAGAGAGTCGGCGCAGGTGGCAGGCCGGAACTGCTGGGGCGTCCCAATAGTCAATTTGCTTCGGCAGACGATCAGGCGGCGAAGCTGGTGCCGCGTGAAGTGCTCCAGGGGAGTTACGGCGCCGCGTTGCGACGCGCGGTGTCGGATCGCATTGCAATTCTGGGCATCATCGAGATGCTTCCGAAGGAGGATCGCGCGCTCATTCCGGAGATCGCACCGACTGTGGAAGCGCTCGTGGGCCGAGTGGCGTCGTTGGCGCAGATGCTCCATCGGCTCGATGCCGATGTCTCGCCCGAAATGCTCGCTGGAATCGATGCGAGGATTATCGACGTGAAGCGGGAGCCCGAAGACTCAACTGACCATGAGAGGCGGCTTTCGCTGCTGGAGCGCCAGCGCGCTACGCTGCGCGATCTGGCCCAGAGAAGGGAGACCGTAGCAAGCCAACTGGAGAGCGCCGGCATCACACTGGGAAATCTCCGGCTGGACCTCATCAAGCTTCGCTCTTCCGGAGTGGGTGCCGCTATGGGAGACGTTACTACCGCGACGCGCGAAGCTCGCGCGCTCTCAAAAGAGATAGGCCACGTCCTGGACGCGGCTGACGAAGTGAGGCGACTGTGAGCTTGTCGCTCGCTCTCGGAGGTGGGGAATTGGGCGTCCTGCCGCCACGTTGATAACCGCCTGATGTTCAGGGCTCTGTTCCGCTCGTTCGCGACGGAACGTTTGCTCGCTCTGGCTGGCGTACTGGGCATTGTCCTGGGCATCGCGTGTGCGTTGGTGATGTGGGGCCAGGGGCAGCTCGTTTATTCCGCCCGAAGGCGACTTGGCCAAGGCGATCACTTTTAATTTGGCCGTTGGCATTTACGTGCTGACGGCGCTGTACGCGCCCCTCGCCCTCTTTTTCTCCGCGCGGCAGGAGGCGCTGGAGAAATTGGACCATCGGTCTCACGTTGTAATGCGTACGCTGTCGAAACGATTCAGGTGCTTCGCGGATTGGACCCACGCTTCAGGCCGGGTAGGTACTCTAGCCGACGTCGCAATCGGAATTTTCCTGTTTCTGACCGCCATGGGTCTCATTGTCACGTTCATCATACTGGCTGTAAAACTCTTCCGCGGTCCTGCACACGAAAGAGATCCGCTTCTTCTACTCAGCATGCGCTACGGATCGGCGGCGACCGGGGCGGGCATCAGGTGGGCTCGCAGCCGGTGCATTCAATGACGCGGTAAGCGAGTTCACTACCGAACCGGCTACATTTCGCGCGTGCTGCGAAACCTGATTGTGGCGAGCACCGTGTTAATCGCCGTGCCGCATCTGATGCTGTCCCAGGCGAGGTCTGGCGCGCCACAGGCCGTTGAGCTGAAAGCGTGCGCGGCGGACGCGGACTCCGGTGCTCCGCCGGATTCTCTCATCCACCCGTCAGCTCCGCTCGTCCTCACTCCGGTCGCTGTGCGCGGACTATACGTGAATCGCTGGGCGGCGTTAGGTCAAAAAATGTGGCAGCTGATCGGCGTCGCACGAACGACAGAGGTCAACGCGCTCGTTATAGACGTCAAGGATGACCGCGGCTATCTGCTTTATAAGTCGCGCGTGCCTCTGGCTCGTGCGATAGGAGCCGACACATTCATGCCAATGCGGGCCGAGCGAATGCGCGCGGTGCTCGACACAATGCGTTTGCACAACATCTATCCAATCGCTCGAATAGTTGTGGTTAAAGACCCCCTTCTGGCTGAACAGAGGCTTGCCTGGGCAATCAAGCGTTCGGACGCACCGGACAAACCTTGGCTGGACAAGAACGGAACTCCCTGGCTGGATCCCCACCAGGATGGTGTTTGGCAATATGCCGCCGACCTTGCCTGTGAAGCGGTACAGCTTGGGTTCAGTGAAGTGCAGCTCGACTATGTGCGCTTTCCCGATGAAAGGCGGCTATGGCGAGAGGCGACCTTTCCGCTCGCCGCCGGCAGGCTGAGAGCTGAAGTCATCCGACAGCAGGTTATGAAGACGCGCGAAGCGCTTCGACCGCTGGGCGTGCCGTTCACAATCGATGTCTTCGGGCTAACGGTCACCGACACTACAGACATGGGCATCGGCCAAAAGTGGGAGAGCTTCGTCGATGCGGCCGACGTGGTGCTGCCGATGATGTATCCTTCGCACTACGCGGCAGGGAGCTATCGCATAGCTCGACCGAACGCTAGTCCATACGATGTGATCGATCGCGGGATGGAAGACGCCAAGCGGCGCAGCCGGTCAATACCCAATGCCGGAAAGATTGTCCCATGGTATCAGGATTTCACGCTCGGGAAGCCGCGGTATGGCGCCGTTGAGATACGCGCGCAGATCCAGGGTGGTTACGACAACGGAATCATGAGCTGGATCCTCTGGAACCCGCGGAGCGTATACACGCTCTCCGCATTGAGACCGCGCGGCGCGCCGGAGCCGATCGATACGACCTCTACGCCCCGCGCGCCTTCCGCTGAGAAGCATCGCGAACCCAGCCAGCCACCGCTCGCACCTCGCTGAAGAGCTGGCGATCCTCCTGGTCCACGCGGTGCGCGCCTTCGGGAGGATTCCCCCTTCCGGTCGCGCCGTCGGGAACGAGGAAACCAGCCACGCGAACGTCGGTACCGCCAAGCAGCACGCGCGTGGCATCCACGCGCAACACCCAGCGGCGAACGGGGCGCTTAGCTGCTGCTGCGCGAAGATCCTGTGGAACGGCACGCGGCTCCGTAGTTATCATGTTCTTGCCGCGAACACCAATTGTGTAGCCGTGAATCTGCAGTTGCGTTGCGGCAATCCGAAGAGCGGAATCGGCAGACAACTTGGTTTGAAACGAAGTACCTTCGCTCGCGGACCCACCAACGCTGGCGCATGCCGCCAGCAGCATCAATCCGAGCGAGGCGGCCACCGCAGACGAACGGGCGAGCGCTGTCCGCGACCGGCCTGATTTCGTGTATCGGAAGGTGTGCGGATCGAGATATTCGAGAAGGTGCATCGTCTCTCCTGAAGTGCGTGCTGCGCAATGATCGGCAAGATGGCGCAGGCGCCGCCGTTACCGTCGGCTTGTTCCAACGTCATACGTTGTGGTAGCACGACGCGCCGTTCCAGCTCCAGGTCACACGGGAGCGTGCAACATGCTACAAAGGCTGGTCTCCGGAATTGTGGATGCCTGCGCAATGTAGATGTGCTTGCACTGCGTTGTGGCAGCCCGTCAGTGTTGCAGGCAGACAGTACTGGCACGGAACAGGCCATTAACCAACTGCGGTAGCTGATTGATAGCAGGCCTTCAATCTGTGAAGCGGCGCCTGAGCATTCGCTGTTTTATATTCATGGCTCTTTACATCGCTATCTACTCAATGGTTACCCGGTAAGACTTTTTTTAATGCTTCGGTCTGTAGTTTCGTTCCTTCGCACAACTCGCCGTGAGCTCGAGCTTCCAGCGGCGGCGCGCGTGGAGCGACGGCGAGACAAGATCAAAGGGTTGAATTCCGACCCCGGCATCGATCCGGCTGTCGATGCGGCGCTCTCCTGGTTGGGACGAGCGCAAGACATGTCAGCTTCCAGCGATGGCGGAGTTGCCCGGCACTACAGCCTCGTCAGCGGATGGAGCGCCTCATATCCGGAAACGACGGGCTATATCATTCCGACCTTCTTGAACGAGGCAAAGCGGCGAGGTGATGATAGTCTCCGGGAGCGAGCACGGCGCATGCTGGACTGGCTGGTATCAATTCAGCTTCCCGAGGGCGGTTTTCAGGGTGGGATGATTGGGGAGACCCCCGTAAGAGCAGTGACCTTTAATACTGGTCAAATCCTGCTCGGCCTCGCTGCGGGTGTTGCGGAGTTGGGTGACCGATATCGACCTTCGATGCGCGCTGCTGCCGACTCCCTCGTCGACACCCAGGATGCCGACGGCTGCTGGCGCAGCCAATCCAGCCCTTTTGCGAGAGCGGGTGAGAAGGTGTATGAAACGCATGTGGCCTGGGCGCTGGTTGAAGCGGCTCGCCTGGAGCCCGAGAAACCGTACGGCGGGGCGGCCGTGGCAAATGTGCACTGGGCGCTTGCGTGGCAACACAAGAATGGCTGGTTTGACAGGTGCTGCCTAACCGACCAGACGCGACCACTCTCACACACACTGGGATATGTGCTCCGCGGAATTCTGGAAGTGCATGCTTTTTCAGGGGAAGCAGAGCTGTTGCAGGCTGCTCAGCGAACCGCTGACGGCCTGATGAGCACTTTGACGGACAGCGGATTCATCCCTGGACGTCTGTACCCCGACTGGCGGCCAGCGGTGAATTGGGCTTGTCTGACTGGCTCGGTTCAGATTGCTCACTGCTGGATGATATTGTACGAGATCACGGCAGATACGCGCTACCGGGACGCAGCGTACAAGGCGAATCGATACGTTCGCCAGACCGTGAGCTTTGCGGGTAACCCCGATACACACGGCGCGGTCAAGGGATCATTCCCGGTCGATGGCGGCTACGGCCAGTATCAGTATCTCAACTGGGCGGCGAAATTCCTCATCGATTCCAATCTGCTCGAGCAGAAGCTGCGCTTGGCCGAGCGCCCGGATGAATTCCCGCCGGCTTAACCAGCCGCGCCAGAAATTCACGTATGTCGCACACTTCCGGTTTTCTGGACGCAGCCTTTCGCAAGCGGCTGGCGCGAAGTTCGCTCCCGCCGGCCGTTGTGATAGGAACAGAAGTGACGGGCTTTACGATCGCAAGAGCGCTCGCGAAGCATAACGTTCCGGTACTCGCGGTAGACAGCCAGCGCCGAAGGTACACCGGTTATTCAAGTGCATTTCAACTCGTTCTGACCCGCGACTACTACGGCGAGGCATTTGTTGATTTTCTTGTCCAACTGGCTCAGGAAATACCTTGTCGCGCTACGCTCTTCATCTCCAAGGATGAACACGTCAAACTGGTTGGGGCTGCGCCGCAACTCAAATCTCTGTATACGTACGAGTATCCTCAGCCTTCAGCTGTCGACTTGCTCATGAACAAGGACGCCTTCGTCGAGCTTGCCGGTGTGCGCGGTTGGGAAGTTCCCGGCACCTACTCTTGCGCGTCTGAAGCGGACGTGCGCGCGGCGATTCCACTTCTCACTTTTCCTGTCGTCCTCAAGCCGCGCACCAAGAACCTGGCCTTTCGTGCGCATTCTCCGCAGAAGGTATTTCGCTGTGACACTCCTGAAGATCTTGTTCGCGATTACCGGCTTATCGCGCAGTGGGAAACAGACGCGATCGTTCAGGAGTGGATACCGGGTGGCGACGACGAGATCTACTTCTCCTTTCATTACCTCGATGCGTCGTTGAACGAGATCGCCTCCTTCGAGGGGAAGAAAATTCGCCAGTGGCTTCCGCTGTGCGGAAGCACCGCGCTCGCTGTGGGCGTCGCGCACCCGAGGGTGACCGAGCTGTCCCGCCACATCCTGAAGGAGACGGGGTGCGCGGGCTTCGGGGCGGTGGAATACAAGCGTGATGCAAGGACGGATCGCTTCGTCATAATGGAGCCGACGGTGGGTCGCGTGAATTTGCAGATTGGCGTAGCGGTGGCCAACGGCACGGATATCATCTCCCGCGCCTACTTCCACCTCATTGGGCAGGCGTATCCCGGTGCGCTTCCGGTAACGTCAAACGTGAAGTGGGTGTATGGCCGCTCCGACTTCAAGTCTGCTCGATATTACATGGCGCGGGGCGAGCTCACCTGGATGGGTTACCTCCAGTCACTGCGCGGACGCAAGCACTTCGCCGTCTGGAGTCATGCCGACGCTTCCATGCTGGCCGCGCTCGCGCGTCACATCCTCGCGCTACCGTTTCGCATTCTCGGTCGTGCTCTTCGGAGGGCAACCCGGGCGGTGCAAGACTGAGTCGAAAAATGGCGTACGCCCGTCGAATGTGTGGCGCTCTGGATCAGATAATCAGCTCTATCTGGCCAACCACTGCTCTATAATTCCGGCAACTGTCTCTGGAGCTTCTTCCGGAGTGAAGTGGCGAACGTCGGGCACGATATCCAGCGTCGCACCCGGAATCGCCTGATGCAGTTCTCGTGCAATCGTCGTGGGCAGGAACGGGTCATGCGCGCCCCACACAATCGCGGTAGGGGCGACGATGTCTTTTAGTCTGGCGCCGAGTGCTACCGTCTCCGATGGGTCGAGCGCGAGAAGGTGCTCCACCAGGACGTCCCGTCCCTCGGGCGTGGCGAAGGGCTTTACATACTGGTCCACCGAATGGTGTCCCCTTTCGTGCTCGACGTAGCCCCGTTGAAGGTCGCTCCTCAGAATTCCCAGGATCCAGGTGAATGGCAGATGCCGCGTGAGGGGAAGCGATGCCTTCGCCATCTTCACATCGCGTGTAGGCCAGTTAGAGAACGCCACCGAGTTGATGAGGCATATTTTCGACGTTCGCGTCGGATGCCGGATCGCCAGATGCTGAGCTATTCCGCCACCCACATCATGCCCGACGATCGCTGCCCGCTCTATGCGAAGTGAGTCGAGCAACTGAACCACGCGGTCAGCGTGGCCCTTGATGCTTACATCGCGTCCCAGCGGCTGGTCGCTGCGGCCGAATCCCAGAAGGTCCACGACGACGACGCGATGCCCGTCGGGCACCAGGGGTACGACATCACGCCAAACGTGCGACGAGGTCGGAAAGCCGTGGAGAAAAACGAGTGGCTCCCCGGATCCTCGCGAACCGGCGGCGTAGTAATACAATCGCGCGCCGCCGAGGTCGACAAACTCACCGCGCATCAGAGCGGGGAGTGGGGGATTGGGGGTGGTGAGTGGCTGCAGGAGTGCGTTCGGCTGCAACCGCGGAGTCGGGAGAGATCGCGGTTTTGCTAGCTGGCGTGCGATAACCCACTCCCGATCCCCCAGCGCCCGCATTCCACTCGACGATCCTCCCCGCCAACGCCGACGCCGCCACCGTGTACGGCGAAGCAAGATAAAGCTGACCGGGTCCCGAGCGTCCCGGAAAATTTCGATTGATGGCTGAAATGGTGACCTCATCCCTTGTTCGCGACACGCCAGGGCCGGCGTTTATGCAAGCGCCGCACGATGGCTCTATGAATGTCGCACCAACCTGCATGAAAATCGCGTCGTATCCGCGTTCCTTGCAGTACTGATACACATCTCGCGAACCGCACTGGATATAGGTGCGCACTGCGACCTGCCGACCGAGCTTCGCGGCTTCCCGGAAAACATTGGCGTACATGTCCATGTCCTCTTTTTTCCCGGCGGTGCAGCTGCCCGCGTAGGCGATATCCACTACCACCTCGCCCTCGAGCTCATCTACGTACATGCCGTTACCCGGGTCACCCGGAAGAGCTACCATGGGGCGCAGTGCCGCCGCGTCGATCTCGATCACCTTCACGTACTCGGCGTCAGCGTCGGAAAAAAGGCCATCGCACATGTTTCTGGCCTCTATCACACTCATGCCGCGCTGCGCAACAAGATAGTCTACCGTCTGTTCATCGGGAGCTATTATTCCCGTAAACGCTCCAACCTCAGCGGCCATATTCGTCATTGTGGCGCGCTCGTCAACCGACAAGCTTGCGACTGCGTCACCAGAGTATTCGACGATCTGGCCGATAGCGTCCCCATTCCTGATGTAGGGATGCCGCAACATCTCCAGCATGAAATCCTTGGCCGTGACATTGGCCGGCTTCTGCCCGCGCACGATCACCTTGAACGACCTGGGAACCTCTACGCGAACATCCCTGGTAATCCAGGAGTTGAAGATCGCCGTCGTTCCCACTCCAAAGGCGATGCATCCAACTGCGCCGGCGTGCGGCGTGTGCGAATCGGAACCGATAATCACCTGACCCGGCAGTGCGTGCGCCTCGAGAATTTTCGAGTGACAGATCGCTTCCGAACCCTGTGATACCAGCGCCCCATGAATGTTGGCGCGTTTTTCCAGCTCACCGTACAACTTGATCCCCTTTTCTGCCGCGAACGTGCGCTGTTTGGCCTCGAGCTGATTCGCCACATCGAGAAGTCCCATCTCGATATGTTCGGGACGCATGACCTGGTCGAGAAAGGTGAGGTGGTCGCGGAAGAAAAGTATTGAGAACGGATCGTTTACCGGCTCATCCCGTCCGACCAACTCCTCAAAGAAGATGGCGGCCATGGGCGTCACATATTCGTGGCTGAATCGAATGTCAGTCCGAACGAATCCCTGGTCGCCTGGGCGCACGGCAGGGACACCCGACTGGTTGGCAGTAGCGTCCGTCACCCAATGGCGCGCGAAGATCTTTTCCGCGATAGTCATTGGGCGGTCTGGAGTGTTCACCGCCGGCACGATGGCTTTGCCCTGAAGCCGAGCAACGTTGTAGTTGAACAAGCCGCCATGCTCGATGATGCCTCTACTGAT
This sequence comes from Gemmatimonadaceae bacterium, assembly GCA_013817545.1. Lineage (GTDB taxonomy): Bacteria > Gemmatimonadota > Gemmatimonadetes > Gemmatimonadales > Gemmatimonadaceae > JACMME01. Next base: position 20,233 of record JACDCM010000010.1, read on the forward strand.
CCCGCCCTCCCCTTCGGTAAAAACAGACAGCGGGATTTCCTCGCCTTGCCGCACTCGTTCGATGAGGGAAAAGTCGGTGGACGTCAGGACGCCCAGGTTCTGACAATTCTCGCGGTATATGCGCTCGATATTCTCCGCGATCACCAGCCTGATTCCTGCCATGAGCTCCGCGTAGGGGGATTGCTCTCGAGACGATCCCTTGCCTCGGCGCTTTCCCGAGACGCTGCACACGAAACCGCCCTGCCGGACAGAACCGCGTTCGATGGGAAACTCATCACTTGCCTTGAGCCCGAGATAGGGAAATTCGCCAAGGGTCTCGTCGAAGTAGTAACAGATGTAGGCCGGCGTGATCTCGTCGGTGGATATGTTGTCGCGCAGTGACGGGTGCCCCGGCGATCCCACTGGTGCGGCAGGTTCGAATCTCAGATTCTCTCCAGACAACTGCCGCCGAATCAGCGAGGCATCCTCCGTGAGAAAAAGCACGCGTCCGTCAAAGCGGACGCGGTCGGGGAGCGTACTTACGGGGCGGGAAAGAAGGCTGGCGATCATTCCAATCAGGGTGGGGGGAAGCTCGCAAGATGGCCGTTACCACCTATAGCGACAAGGAGCGCGTCCATGAGCCGGAATCGGAAAAACGCCGCGGACACAAATCGTGCAATGCGATTTTCGCTTGTCACACTAGCGTATCTCTGTGCAAATGCGCAATTTTTATAGTGCCGCACGCTTCGCAGAGCCGCCTTGACCGCATTATCCGACAACGACTTGCCCGCGAGCGCCGACCGTGACCCTACCCGCGACAGTCCTGCCCGCCGCAGTTGAAGAGCCCGAAAGCGATATCGATTTCCCTCTGGATTGGCTTCTAGCCAATGCGACAGGAGCGATACAGTATAGGGCCACAATAGACGTAGCGCGCGTTCCGATTGCGGATTCGTCGCGCTTTCATGGCCTTCCGTACAGCGTGCCGGCCGCGTTGGAGCTTGCGCTAACACAAGGTTCGGACGGCATTTGGAACAGTGCCATTCTTTCGCTTCCGTCCGCTCGTGGCGATCGCTTTAACGGCGTCGGTACCATCAGCGCCGTGCGACGACTGGTGGAGTACGGCTGGGACCGAGAGTCACCTCCTCTATTAAGAGCCCGCCGGATCCTTTTCCGTCTTTTGGCGGAGGATGACGACCCTGCCTACGCGTTCGAGTTGACTCCAAAAAGAGGCGCCGACCAGGGTGCCGCCCGCCGGTCTCGGACCATCCTCAGAGAAGCGGCCGCCGCAACGCTGGCCCACGCGGGTTACGAGAAGGATCCTCGTCTTCGAGGTGCGGCTGCGCGAATTGGAGAACGGTTGCTCGCTTTCCTGTCATCTCCTCTCGCTCAGGAGCCGCTCATTCGAACGGGTAACCAGTGGGTTCTTCGCCCGGATGCGACGCCGCCATCGATTCATGCCATCACCATGCTTGCGTACATGCCTCTCTTCAGGAACGAGCGGTATGAGGTGATTGGCCGCCTTGCTGACTATCTGGCGGCGCCCGCCCCTCGCAGCGCTCCAGCGGCGGCGACGGGAAAGGATCCTGTTCCGATGCCCCACCTTATCCTGGGAAACCCGCTTCCAAGTGCATTCGCTGCAGAAGCCGACATCCCATGGGCTCTTACCTGGCTGGAGCTCGCCGCCAGGCTCGGCATTTTGCGCAAGAACGAAGGGTGGATGAGCATCTACGAGCGTTTTCTGGACTCCCGTGATAATCGCGGAGTTTGGCATCCACGCAAAAACCCCGTAGCTCCGCGGTCCACAAATCCCTTTGCGTGGCCCGGCTTCCCGCTGGAGCCTTCTCTCACTGGAGAGGCGCGGTGGACAGACGTCACGTTCCGGCTGGGACTCATTGCACGGTTGCTTGGGCGGCAGGTAAACCTGATTTGAGCGCGGTCGGACACATACAAGGCGTCCCCGCTTCAATCAGCTGAGCACTACCAAACGCTTGAGTACCACAGCGATGTTGGAGCTGCGCTCTGGGGTGAGAGTAGGTGTGCTGCAGGAAGGCAAGGTTGGCGCCCCCGCTGTCGTATGCCTTCCCGGATGGGGAGGGTCGCAATACCTCTTTCGCCACAACGTTCCCGCGCTCGCGAACGCCGGGTTTCGCGCCATCGCCGTTGACCTCAAGGGACATGGGGAGAGTGACAAGCCCCTCGGGACCGAAGACTACACCATGAATGCAATGGTGGAGCACGTCTTCGAGGTGCTCGACGTACTGGGTCTGGAGAAAACCTCGCTCGTCGGCCAATCCATGGCGGGCCCCATAGCCGCCCAGGTGTGCCTGGCAGCCCAGCATCGCGTAGAGAAGCTCGTACTTCTCGCACCAGTTGGTTACGGACGAGTCCTTCCCGTTTCGGTCGCCCGCGTGTTGGCTCCCCTCAGCATGTCGCGCGCGCTTCCAGTTTTAGCCAGGCGATTGTTGTTCAAGCTCGTGGTCAAGTCAATGTACGGAGAGCTGGTCACGCCCTCAGAGCGGGACATCGACGAATACTTCGCCCCTTCCAGAGACCCGGATTTCGTGCGCGCTCTGCACAGGCTTATCCATCACTTCGACTGGAGTTCTTTCGACGATGGACGACTGCGCGCGCTTCGAGTACCCCTCTTGGTAATACGAGGTGATTCCGATCCAATCGTCCCTTTAGCAGTGCTGAGCCGTTTTCACCACGAAGTGCCTCACTCGCGGTTCGTTCGAATCCCGCGTGCGGGACATCTCGTAAGCGAAGAGGCACCCGAACTCGTGAACCGGGCGATCGTCGAGTTTCTCTCCGCGCCAACCATCCCAATCCCTCAAAACTGATTTTCCTCACCTCACTCGGCAACGCCGAGCGGCAACAGGTTGTTAGCTTTCAGCGCAATGGAAACTATTATAGCTGAAAGTGGCATCACCTTCGATGATCTGACTCTTGCGCCCGAGCTGCTACGGGCGGTGCATGAGGCTGGGTATGAGCGCCCCACTCCCATACAGTCCGAGGCTATTCCGATCGCGCTCAAGGGACGCGACATCATTGGACTAGCCCAGACTGGAACAGGGAAAACAGCGGCGTTCACCCTGCCCATCCTGAATCAACTGCTTGGTGGCCCTCGGCGGGTGCGAGCACTCATCCTGACGCCGACGCGGGAGTTGGCCGCGCAGGTTCGCGAGAGTTTTCGGAAGTACGGAGTGCATACGGATCTCCGCGCTGTAGAAGTTTTCGGCGGCGTTGCGATCGGACCGCAGGAGAAGGCGCTCAAGCGCGGTGTGGACATCGTCATTGCGACACCCGGTCGGCTAATCGACCATATGGAACGACAGAACGTGGTTTTCGACGATCTCGAGATTCTGGTGCTAGACGAAGCTGATCGGATGCTGGACATGGGGTTCGCACCACAGATCAACCGGATCGTCCGGGAGGTTCCTCCGTACCGGCAGACACTTTTGTTTAGCGCGACGATGCCGGCAGAGGTGGAGGCCTTGGCGAGGAAATATCTCCGTAAGCCGGTGGTCGTGCAGGTGGGGCGCCGGTCGCAAGCTGCGCATACAGTGACGCACGCGGTGTATCCCGTCTCACGCCAGCGAAAGACGGCTCTGCTCCTCGAACTGCTAACAAGAGACGAGGTTCTGGACTCGGTATTGGTGTTTGCGCGGACCAAGGGAGGAGCCGATAGCATACTCCGGGAACTGCAAAGCGCCGGCATCTCCGCTGCGGTCATGCACGGCGACCGGTCGCAGGCTGAAAGAATGCAGGCTCTAGCGGACTTCAAGGCTGGAGCCATAAACGTTCTTGTGGCTACAGATATTGCTCAACGAGGGCTCGACATCGCTGGAATCAGCCACGTGATTAATTACGACGTGCCGCAGGAAGCCGAAGATTACGTGCATCGTATCGGTCGAACCGGTAGAGCCGCGGCCACAGGAGATGCGTTCACCTTCATGTCTGCCGACGAAATTGCGATGGTGCGATCGATCGAGAGGCTGCTGGATCAGCCGATTCCGCGCATTTCGCTTGCGGGATACGATTTTGGAAGTGTGGGCTCGTGACGCTGCGGAACAAGGTTGCGGTGTTGTGCCTGGTACCCACCATCTTCCTGGTGAACTGCGCGCGGGTGCAGGCGCCGCCCCCTCCAACAACGGAACCCGGTTTCAGCCAGGAGCTTACGGTGGCCGGAGTGCGCGTGGTGATCGCCGCCAAAGCCGCGCGCACGCTCGCGCTCTTTGCCTACACTACCAAGCGATTTGGTCCGGATTCGACGTGGGGACATCGCGCGGTTGATGATATTCGGGTCCGGCTACGCTACATCATGCCGTCGAGCGATTCCACCCGAATGCTTGTGGAATACTGGGGCCGCTGCGATCGGGGCGGCGTTGCGTGCCTGAAAGGGGAGTTTTCGGCTCTGGCCGCGGGAATCGTGGCGGAAGAGGCAGTGCCACAGTAGGGGACTATTAATCCGTCAGGATGGGGCTGGCTGTTTGCGCTTAATCGACGCTAAGCGCGCCCAGCCGTTTCGTTCAGATGCGCTAAGAGCTTGCGCTAGCTGCCAGTAACCCCAGCCTTTAACCAGGTCAGCTGTTCTTCCATCCTGCATCCTGTAATCTGCTTGATCCCGTCAACTCCTTGCTGATCCTATCGCTCCTTTTGAATGATTTCTTTCGACAGGTTGAACAGGATTCTCGGTATTGGCGTGTACGTGAATGGGGGAACAGTGCTTCAGGGACCCTCGAAGCAATTACCTGGACGACCGGGCTTTCCTGACTGGTGAATTCTGAATGATTGGACGCACGATAGGGCGCCGCGCCGAGGAATCTCACCGCGGATACCAGCGTTGCGCGCCCAGGTAACGGCATCACGTATCAGGGCGTCGAGCTCCCGCTGCTTATGTGAAAGCGTGCCGAAGTGGCCATGAGGCGCGTGCACGGGGCGCGCGGCGAGTCCCCCTGCTCGCCCGCTGTGCTGGTGAGGTTTGCTCAATGCCGAGCTCTGCCCAGGCGAGAGAGGATTATGGTGTCTTGAGCCAGACCGCGAGTCAGCCTGACACTGAAATTTGCGGCGCCGTATCCGAGTCCGAGCGGGTTATAGGCAATGGAATCCCGATTGGTCCAGATGGAAACGCCGTAAGTACTTCGCATCGGGTGGACACTCACGACGTGGGTATCCGCGGCCACTACGATGCGGCCCGCGGATGTATCGAAGTGAACCGCAACCGTTTGTCCCTGCATGATCGCGGAATGACGCGCGATGGTCAGGGCGGCCAAAAGGTCGGTTGTCGCGCTTCGCACAAAGGCCCGGTCGCGAATACGGCCGACTTGAGGGAGCGCGATGAGGGCCACGATCGCTACCACCGCCAATACCATACTCATTTCTATGAGCGTCGTGCCTCTGCGCACTACCATTCCCCCTGCTGGATGTGCGGGCTATATACGGCGTGGGGAGAAGGTTGTACTAATCAAATAGTTGCGCCTTGGTGCAATGCATCGCGGATCCGCTTTTTGGGGAGTCGAAGGGCAAACAGCCAAGCGAGGAAGTCATGAGGGTTACAAAACGTTCGGCCATTATCTCGGCATTTCTGCTTGCAGTTTCAGGGGCGTGTACGGGGGCTCCGTCGGGCTCGAACGAAGCGATCGGAGCAACTGTTCTCGAAATGAGCGAAGCGATTACTTCGCTGCAGCAAAGCCAGGCGGAGCTTCAGGAACAGATTGATTCACTCCGGTCGGACATCGCGCGGCAGGACACGCTGGTGAGGCAAATCGCGAACCTCGCGGGAATGCCCCGGTAGGGCAAGCGTCGCGCCTTTCATGGTCGCCGTTAAGGCAGGCCGTCCTCAGCTAACGGGGATCGCGTTGAATGCGGCACCAATTTCGCTTCCATCCAGGGCGAACGTTTTCAGGCAGAAATCGCTTCGCGCATGCCCACCATGTTTAAATCAAAGCCAGCTTATGAAGATTACAATAGAGTATTGCACAGTTTGAGACTACGAACCGCGGGCCACCAGTTTGGCGGCCGAGATTGGAGATCAACATCCTGATGCTCAAATTGAGCTTATTCCGTCCAGCGGTGGCCGATTCGAAGTTTTACTCGACGGCAGGGCGATCTTTCAGAAATCGAAGATCGGAAGGCACGCAAAGCGAGGAGAGATTCTGGGTTTGCTCGATAAAGCGCGGTAGAGTCGCACACGAATGCGTATAGCGATTTCTACCGGAGGTGGTGATGCTCCGGGCCTGAACGCAGTCATTCGTGCCGCCGTACTCTCAGCGATCAACCGCGGTTGGGAAGTGCTTGGCATCAAACGCGGTTTTGCCGGGTTGTTGGGGGCGGACGAAGTGATTCCCATGACGAAAGAGACCGTTCGCGGAATCGGTCATCAGGGGGGAACGATTCTTCGAACCACCAACCGGGGAAATCCTTTCTGCTACCCTCGGCGACGCCCCGACGGAACGGTGGATGAAATCGACCGTTCGGACGAGGTCATCGACAACGCGCGGGAGCGCGGAATCAGTGCGATAATCACGATTGGCGGCGACGGGTCCCTGGCGATTGCCCAGCGGCTGTTCGAGAAAGGGATGCAGATAATCGGCGTCCCCAAGACGATCGACAACGATGTCAACGGCACCATAACGACATTCGGATTCGATACGGCGGTCACCACAGCGATCGAGGCGATCGATAAGCTACACACGACTGCTGAGAGCCACGATCGAGTCCTTGTATTGGAGGTAATGGGGCGCAATTCGGGATTTATCGCGTTGCACTCTGGAGTCGCGGGATCGGCTGACGTAATCCTCATGCCCGAGATTCCCTATCAAATTGACAAGGTTTGCGAAAAGATCATGGCTCGCGACCGGGTCGGCCGGCACTTCTCCATAGTCGTGGTTGCAGAAGGAGCGTTTCCTGATGGTGGCGAGGTGCACATGATCGGCGAATCGCTTCCGGGGCAGGCGAAGCGGATTGGTGGCATAGCGGAGGGTCTCGCACGCGAGATACAGGCTCTTACGGGTAAGGAGTGCCGCTCGCTGGTGCTGGGACATCTTCAGCGGGGAGGAGTACCGACGGGGTACGACCGGCTGCTGGCGGCGCGCTTTGGAGGCGCCGCCGTGCGCGCTGTGGAAGACGAAAAGTGGGGTCACATGGTCGCGCTGCAATCTCCGCATCTCGTTACGGTGCCGATAATTGACGTGCTCAGGGAACCTAAACGCGTCGACCCAATGCACGACATTGTGCAGACCGCGCGGTCTCTGGGGATCAGTTTTGGAGATTGAGGAAGCGAGGGAGGAGGGGAGGGTGGGGGGCGGATGGACGAAGGAGGTTGGACAATGAACCAGGGATCAGGAACCAGGGACCAGAAATCGCAAACGCCAGGTCCATACACTTGAGCTTTCGTGAGTGATCAAAGAGCTTCGCCGCGCGGTTGTGATTTTTGCGCGGGCACCCGACGTAGGTAAAGTCAAGACGCGGCTTGCGTCGGAGCTGGGCGAGCGCGAGGCACTCGACATTTACGTCCGGCTAGCGGAAACCACCGTCGGTGTAGTTGCCTCGCTCTCCGGGTGCGATCGGGTAATTGCTTATACTCCGACGGACTCGGACGTCCGTATGCGCGACTGGCTCGGAGCCGGTTTTACATACGAAGCTCAGTGCGACGGCGATCTCGGGGCGCGAATGGCGCATGCATTCGACCGTCGGTTCGAGAAAAACGCCGAACGCGTAATGCTCATCGGCACCGACGCGCCGGGGATCGACAGCAGGATCCTGGAAGAAGGTTTCGTCGCGCTAGGTCATAACGACGTTGTATTTGGTCCTGCGCTCGACGGCGGATATTACGCTATCGGTCTGAGATCGCCGCAAAGAATTCTGTTTGAGAATATTTCCTGGAGTGCCAAGGACACTCTGTTTCGTTCGATGGTCGCGGCGCAGCGGTCTGGTCTGTCGGTGCATCTTCTGCCTCAGCTGACCGATATCGATACTGCCCAAGACTGGTGGCGCTGGCTGAGCACTCGCGACAATAGCGGTTAGCGCATTACGTGCACCGATCAATTGTCACACAACGGCGGGCTTGAAGAAGCGAATTCGAGAGACTCAGGCCGATACCGCGCGTTTTCCTCCTAATTCCATGGCGTTTCGGAGCGCGTTCTCTGCTTTGCGGGTCAGGGCCACGGCAGCCAGATCCAGCGGAGTGTGCTTTACACCTGCCTTGAGGGCGGCTACACCGATGCTGAGCGTCAACGGGATCTCTCCGAAAGCTGGAAGCTCTTCGGCGGCCGTCATGATGCGCTTCGCCACAACCATGGCGCCCTCCACCCCGGATCGAGTCAGTAGTGCCGAGAATTGTCGTTCGCCCGTCCTGAAGGCCGGATCTGAAAGCCGCACCGATTGCTTGAGCGCGTCAACGACCGCACGTATGGCATCGTCGCCGGGCCGCTGCAGTTCGCCGCGTGGCGCATCGATAGCGCAGACCAGCAACGCCAGTTGCTGGCCAGACCGGTTGGACCGCGCCAACTCCTCTCCAATACGCTCCTCGAACGCGCGCCGATTTCCGAGCCCAGTGACAGAGTCGGTTAAAGCCGAGCCTCTGTCGACCTCGAGAGCATCCAGGTAAAAGAGGTGCGGTGCGACGATCCGTACAGCGAGGCTCAGAAACTTTGCGTCGCTGGGATCCAATGGTTTGGCGGTAGCGGCTGGACACAGAACGATCATCCCCATGTGCTCCTCGTGATGGGAGATGGATGCAACCAGCGCGTGGCAGCCGAAAGCGGACTCCGTTCCAGCGAGCGCAACGGCGGCCGCCGGTATACTGACCGTGCCTTCCAGTTTCAGACTATTCGCGCCTATGTGCTGCGGTGTGTCTTTGCCGTTGCCCGCGATCGCGGAACGCAAGAG
>JACDCM010000511.1 GCA_013817545.1 Gemmatimonadaceae bacterium
ACGCGATGCCGCTTCTTCTGGATTTGGCGCGCACGAATCTGTTCCTGCACGACGCGTCGGTGCCCAGCCTTGATGCGCTGCTGGATCCGCGGCGCGGCAAGAACGCGCCGCACCCGTTCTATATTGACGGCGTTGAGGATCGAAAGGCCATGATCGAGTTCCTCCGGGGGCTGGAGACCGGCAGCACACAGGCGCGAAGGTAAACGGCGAGAAAAGCCTCGGAGGTCTCGATGCGTTTTGTTCCAACCCGCATTCACGGAATCGTTGATTGGCTGTTGGGCGCGCTGTTGATTGCGCTGCCGTGGCTGTTGGGCTTTGCACGCGGCGGCCCCGAAACCTATGTGCCAGTCGCGCTGGGTTCAATCGGTTTACTGGTAACCTTTTTCACCGATCATGAGTACGGAATTGTCCGGCGCATTCCCATGAGCGGACATTTGGCGGTTGATGCCTTGGCGGGCGCCGCCCTGGCGGTTTCTCCGTGGGTTCTCGGTTTTGTCGAAACGGTCTGGCTGCCGCATCTCGTTCTCGGTGTGACGGAACTGGCCGCTGGCTTTGTCACCAAGACGGTACCGGGGGATCGCCCATCTGCGCGTTGACGCATTGGAGAGGGTGACAGCGGAGGGAGGGCGATTTCGGTCAGAGCCTGGCCATCATCGTCTGCGCACCTGATCGTTGCTCCGTCATCGCAGCCGCCGGCAGCCCGAAGCAGACCGGCCCATATCAGCGAGAACGAAAGACACCAGCATGCCGCAGTCCACACCTGAGAATCCGCCGACCCGCGCCACCTACTTGCCGAAGGAAGAGACTGGCATTTCATTCCCACCTGACCGGACGGCCCTGCTGGTCATCGATCCGGTCAACGATTTCCTCTCAGAGGGCGGCGCAGGCTGGGAGTTGACCAAGACCACCGTCGAAAAGAACGACGTCGTCGGCCACCTGAAGAGTGCCATAGAAGGCGCCCGAGCGCACGGCCTCCCCGTCCTGTTCGGCCCGATGGCGTATACGCGCGAGGATTACGCGGACGAGCAGTTGCAGCGGAGAAGTGGAATCAACCGCCTGATGTTTGAGCGGAAGATGTTCCTCGCCGGCAGTTGGGGGGCAGACTTCCATCCCGATTTGCAGCCGCGCGCGGATGACACGGTACTGCTGCCTCACAAAAGCTGTGATGTGTTTCAGACCGATTTGCCCGAGCATCTCAGGCGGTTGGGGATCACGCATCTGATCATCGCCGGAATGTCCGCCAATCTGTGCTGCGAGTCCACAGGACGCCACGCCATGGAGGCGGGCTTCGATGTGACGTTTCTCTCAGACGCCATCGGCGCGTCAAGTCTTCCGGAGTACGAGGCGGCAATCCGCCTGAACTACCCGTTGATCGCCAACGCCGTCATTACCGTCGACGAGTTCCTGACCGCCATCGGCGCTTCGACGGCAGGCCACAGTGACGTCGAGCCGGGGGATACGATTCGCGGTTCCGACGATGGGGAGATCGGCACGGTAGACAAGGTCGTCGCGGCGACGACCGAAACCGAAGGTTACCTGCTTATGCCGCGCGGGCTGATCTTCAAGACCGACACATATATCCCGCTGGACGCGGTGGTCAGACGGAGCGGGACGGATGTGTTCATCAACATCCCGAAGCTGATCGTCGGAACGATGCCGTGGGACAAACCTCCCTTCAGGGCGGAGCGCCATGCGAAGCAGGGCCCTCGCGCTACGGACGTAGACAAGCTGTATGGCTCGTGCGCTCCCTCCGGTCAAAAGCCATCAGCTCATGGGTAATTCGCGGGCGCGGACCGTCAGCACCAGCTCTGAGATTCCGACAAGTCATTTCAGCATCAACGGTTTATGGCTGATCGCCCCTACCGCAAGGCGCTCAAGCCGCCGCTGAGAATCGCTCCGCGTCCCTGAGCCAGGCCGCCACGCGGTTCCATCTGGGACAAATCTGGTCCACCAACCCCCGCTCGCCTCCATCTGTGAGCGAGCGATGGTTGGCAAGCCAAGCAATTGACATCGCTACAGGGTTCGACAATGCTGAGCGACCGGAGGAACGTCGTGCCGCATCAGTGGAACCGCGTAGTGGCCGTGCTGGCGGCCGGAATCGCTTTGCTCACCCCGAGTCCGCTGTTTTGTCAGGGTCGCGTCCCGGTCTCGGAGGTTCTGCCGACTCTTTTCGGCAACACGATTGTCGTCACGCCGGCATCTACTCCGGAATTTCCCAGCCACTCGGCTCATTTCAAGCCGGGCGTCGATCAGCTGCAGACACCCCAGCAATTCAACCAGCAGCTGGTGACGTTGCTGGCGACGTTTCCGGTTGGCACCTCGTCGGGCGGCTTCACCTATACGTTCAACCCGTCGCTCGGCACATTCAGCCGCAGCAGTGAGAGTTTCGGCCCCCTCTTCGCCGAACGGGCGTTGACGATCGGCCGCGAGCGTGGCAGCCTCGGCGTCGGGTTTCAGCGATCGACGTACGACACCTTCGAAGGCAAGAATCTTCGCCGACGAGACATCATCTTTCACGTCGAGCACATCGACTGTTGCGGGAGGACGCAGAGCGGCGTCGGCGTCGGTGATGGGACTCGGCTGAACCCGGCGTTCGAGGGGGATGTCATCGAGACTGCGCTGGCCCTCCGCCTCACCACGCAAACAGTGGTCTTTTACGGAGCCTATGGGCTGACCGATCGTCTTGATTTGGGCGTCGCCGTGCCGGTCGTCAGCATCGACATGGATGCCAGTATTCGCGCGCGCATTGAACGGCTGGCGACCGCGGCAAACCCCGACACTCATGCATTCGACGGTGACAATCCGGACGGGCGCACCTTTGCGG
>JACDCM010000512.1 GCA_013817545.1 Gemmatimonadaceae bacterium
AATGTGGCAGTTGGAGTTTCCGTTTGCGAAGCGACGCATAACAACGCTCGTGACGTCATTGCAATCGTATGTCCGGCTGTCGATCGCTGTCGGCTTTCGTCACAACCGTACATGAGTCTGGCATAGTGCGGCATCACCTCGCGTTTGGAGACAAGGCATGAGATCAGTTTGCTATACCGCGGCTGTCATGGTGTTAATCTCGTCGCCGGCGCTCGCTCAGGGTGACATTGGCGGCGTTGTCCAGGCAACAGCCCTCACAGTAGGTGAAACGTTTACAATCGAGTCGAAGAAACTGGGCGAAGCTCGACGCATCAACATTTACATACCGCCGGCGTACGCGGAATCCCCGGACACACATCTCCCAGTTCTGTATATGCCCGATGGCGGCATTGGCGAAGACTTTCTCCACGTTGCCGGTCTGGTGCAGGTTTCGATTGGTAATGGTACAATGCGGCCGTTTTTACTCGTAGGCATCGAGAATACCAAGCGTCGGCGCGATCTGACCGGCCCTACCCAGATCGCTGAGGACAAGAAGATCGCATCGCAGGTCGGCGGTTCGGCGGCTTTCCGGCGATTTGTCCGTTCCGAGTTGATGCCCATCGTCAACACCCGGTATCGAACTACCAAAGAGACTGCGATCATGGGCGAATCTCTGGCAGGACTGTTCGTTGTAGAAACATTCTTCCTCGAGCCGGACCTGTTCGATACCTACATTGCCTTTGACCCGAGCCTCTGGTGGAACAACAACGAATTGGTGAACCGCGCAGCCGACCGGTTAAGCGCCAGTGGGAATCGCCGGCGCACCCTGTACCTCGCCAGCAGCGGAGAAAGGGAGGTGTCGCGCCTGACGCACCAGCTCTCCCAAGCACTTGGGAAGAACACGCCTGCTAATCTAACGTGGCATTACGAGCCGATGCCGAACGAATCTCACGCGACCATTTACCACCCCGCTGCTCTGCAAGCGCTTCGGCGATTATTCAAACCAGGACCAGACCGCCGCTAATCCCATCGTCGCAGCCAGTTACCGCGAACAGGAATCTCGCTTGTCCAACGATCGTGAACTGATGCGGCATCACGTCACGGCTCCGCCCGCCATGTGGCAGGGTACAGTCTGGGAGGTCTATGAGCCTCTTGATCAAGGCGGGCTTCCGCCCCTGCTTTATCGAAGGGCAATCGCCGCAGTCAGCGATGGCGGGCGCTGGACATTCTCCGAATCCGGCTCCCGCTTTCCCTTCGAGGTCGCGCAGGCTTACGAGCTTAGGCGCAAGCGTGATCGATTTAACCGGGAGCTTCTCTACAAGTATCTCGCGCACTTCGGACTCAGGCCGTTCTCAGATGACTTTTATAAGCCATCGGGATCTCAACCAGCTATCGTCCTCGAGCGAACACGGCGGCGGCCAGAGCCTGCGACCCAGTACTCTCTCGAGGAAGTTGTAAATGGGGTGCCATGGAAACCGGATGCGACCTAGTTTCTCCGCCTTCTCGTACGTCGCGCATGTCACTGGCTGAACTGATCCACTCGGCATAATCTGTGTGTGGTCTCTGCGCTTGATCCCATATACGGACCGTTGAACCTGCCCCACGACACGCCGCGATCGCACAAGTTTGGAGGAACCATGAGGACTCGTTTCGCCAGTTCCATCCTATGTGTGCCAGCGCTTCTATTCGCTGGTGCCCGGTACTCGTCTGGCCAATCCGCCCGCGTGACAGCGTCCTCCGGGCCACTACCAGGCCGCGTCGTGGACGTAAAGGCAGGCGAGTTTTTTTTCACAGCGCCCGACACCATTACCGCCGGCCTGACGACCTTTCGCCTCCTGCAGACGGGCCTGGTCGTAGATCGAATGCGCGCCGGCGCGCACGGCAGGGAGCTCGTAGCAGACAAAGGGGACAATACCCGTGGCGCGCACATGCTCTGGGTGGTACGCCTGGACTCCGGGAAAACCGTGACGGACCTGTATGCCGCTGCGCAGGCAGGACAGCGGATGACGCCATGGGCTCGGCAGATGGGCGGCCCCGCTTTCATATTACCGCCAGCCACGACCAATGCCACAATCGATCTCGAGCCTGGAAATTACGCGCTCGTCTGCTACATCGGCTCCGCGCGCGAGGATCGCTCGCGCTATCATTTCCTGAACGGCATGTTTCGGGCGCTTACCGTGAAGCCTGCGCCGGTACGGCGCGCGATATCACCGCAAGTCGATGTGGTCGCGACAATCAGCGGAGAGAAAATCGTGAAGTTCTCCAAGCCGCTCCGTGCTGGTCGAGTCGCAATTCGCGTCGACAATCAAACGGACAAGGATCTGGAGTTCAAATTCCAGCGCGTGCCAGTTGGCCTGACCGGTAAGGCGTTTCTCGCGCAACCACAAGGTTCAGGACCTGGCACGCCCGTGGGTGGTCTCTCCAGCGTGCCGCCGCGCACGTCGGTCATCACTACGCTGAACTTCACGGCCGGCCAATACGTCGTCGGTACCCATGCATCGATAAGGCACGTGACCAGCCAAGTCGTGACCGTGGCAGCCCGTTCGCCGGATTAGAAGAGCACCATTGCACGAGACGCTTACCGTCGCTCCGCGACGCCGATGCCAGCCGTGACGAATCTGACGGATCGGATACGCGCTGCCCTCGTTGGCCACTACGAAATCGAGCGGGAAGTCGGCCACGGTGGCATGGCCACGGTCTTCCTGGCGCGCGACCCGCGGCACGATCGTCAGGTCGCCGTGAAGGTACTGCACCCCGACCTCGCGGCGTCGATCGGGTCCGAACGATTCCTCCGAGAGGTACGGATTACTGCGCGGCTCAGCCACCCGCACATCC
>JACDCM010000146.1 GCA_013817545.1 Gemmatimonadaceae bacterium
TCCCGCCTCCCGCCTTCCGCCTCCCGCGTCTTCGGCTCCCTGTTCCCCTGTCGCCGCCTCCCCTACCTTATTCGCATGACTACCTTCGGTAACGGAAACAGGGTCGCTATCATTGCGGGCGTTCGTTCCCCGTTCGCCAAGGCGGGCACCGTTTTCAAATTGCTCTCCGCGATTGACCTCGGCCGTCTGGTGACAGCGGAGCTCGTGCAGCGAGCCGCCCTGAACGGCGCTGACGTCGATACGCTCGTTTTCGGCACCGTGGTCCCCTCGGTACTCGCGCCCAACATCGCGCGCGAGGTGGCGCTCCTTCCCATGCTCCCCAAAGGCATTCCGGCGGTGACCGTCGGGCGCGCCTGCGCCTCGGCCAACCAGGCCATCACCGATGCCGCCGACCAGATCGCGCTCGGTCATGCCGACGCGGCCATTGCAGGCGGCGCTGAATCGCTCTCGAACGTGCCTATCCTGCACTCTCGCGGCATGTCCGATGCGCTCGTTGCCGCTTCCAAGGCGAAGACGCTACCCCAACGCCTGTCGGCTCTTTCCAGGATTCGGCCGCGTGACCTCTTGCCAATTACTCCAGCGATTGCGGAGCCGACCACAGGCGAGACGATGGGGCAGTCGGCGGAAAAAATGGCGAAGATCAACCAGATACCTCGGCAAGAGCAGGATGAATTCGCGCTGCACTCGCACCAGCGCGCGGCAGCGGGAACGAAAGACGGTCGGTTGACGGCGGAAATAATGCCCGTGTACGTCGCGCCGAAATATGAAACAGTCGCAACAACAGACAACGGCATTCGTAGCGATTCAACCCTCGAACAGCTTCAGTCGCTCAAGCCAGTGTTTGACAGACAGTATGGCACTGTTACCGCGGGAAACGCTTCGCCGCTCACCGACGGCGCGGCGGCAATCCTGCTCATGAGCGAGAAAAAAGCGGCCTCACTCGGGGTTCGACCGCTGGCCTACATCAAGTCGTATGCCTACGCCGCGCTCGATCCGGGTGAGCAGCTGCTTCAGGCGCCGGTGCTGGCGGCTCCAGTCGCCCTCAAGCGCGCGGGTCTCACGCTCCAGGACATGGACCTGGTGGAAATGCACGAAGCCTTTGCAGCCCAGGTGCTGAGCAACTTGCGCGGACTTGAGAGCCAGGAGTGGGCAGAGCGTGCAGGCTTCTCTCGCCCCGTTGGTGCGGTCGACCGTGACCGGCTCAACGTAATGGGCGGATCCATTGCCATCGGGCACCCTTTCGGCGCCACCGGGGCCCGAATCACGACTACGCTGGTCAATGAGTTGCGCCGCCGTAACAAGCAGTTCGGTCTGATGACCGTTTGCGCGGCCGGAGGAATGGGGTTCGCAATGGTTCTGGAGGCAGCGTCGTGACCGCCGTGTCCGATACCCCCCGATTGCAGAATGCGCTGTCCGTACGCGTCACCAGGGAGGGAGTCGCCGTTCTGACCTTCGACCTCCCTGACGAGCCGGTCAACAAGTTCAATCTCGCTGTGAAGAATGAATTTCTCGCGACGTTGGACAGGCAGACATCGGACCGCGCGGTTAAATCCCTGGTGTTGATCAGCGGGAAGACAGACAGCTTCATCGCCGGCGCGGACATCGAGGAGTTCCTCGAGCTCAAGAGTGCCGCCGAAGCGGAGCAATTGAGTCGCGAGGGCCAGGCGATGCTCGATCGGCTGGCGGGCATGACCAAGCCCGTGGTTTTCGCTATTCACGGGGCGTGTATGGGTGGCGGGCTGGAGGCCGCACTCGCGGCGCACTACCGAATAGGCACGGACAGCCCGAAGACCGTGCTGGCCGTCCCGGAGGTAATGCTGGGGTTGCTGCCGGGCGCGGGAGGGACGCAGCGCCTACCCCGCACCGTCGGTCTGCGCAACGCGCTTGACATGATTCTCACGGGACGAAGCGTGCGCGCCAGAAAGGCGCTAAAGATCGGCCTGATCGATGAGCTGGTGCATCCGGCGATTCTGCTCGACATGGCGATCGACCGCGCCGCGGCGCTCGCGAGTGGAAAGCTGGCGCGCTCGCAGGGACGCAAGACGCACGGGCCCGCCGACGCGGTGTTGGAAGACAATCCCGTCGGTCGCGCGCTGGTTCTCCGGAAGGCGCGCGAACAGATTCTCGAGAAAACTCACGGAAATTATCCTGCGCCGCTGGCCGCTATAGATGCAGTCGCAACTGGCTACAAGCACGGCATGGAGAGAGGATACGCTCAGGAAGCCAGGGCGTTCGGCGAGCTGTCCGTAACTGAAGTCTCCAGGCAGCTGATCTTTCTATTCTTCGCTACAACGGCGCTCAAGAAAGATCCGGGCGTTGACGCGCCTGTTTCAAGTCCGGCGCCGATCGATAAGCTCGGAATTCTCGGCGCCGGATTCATGGGTTCGGGAATCGCGAGCGTCGCGGCAATACAGGGCACCCTTGTAAGAATGAAGGACGCCGAGCACGCTCGCGTGGCGAAGGGCATAAAGGCTGTGTCGGAGGTGCTTCGAGAGCGACTAAAGAAAAAGCAGATCACACGCCAACAGTTCAGCGATCAGATGTCGCTCGTCGGCGGCACGGTGGACTATTCCGGTTTCGCCAACGCCGACCTGGTCATCGAGGCGGTGTTCGAGGATCTCGCGATAAAACACACCGTGCTGCGCGAGGCTGAGCAACATCTTCGTTCGGACGCTGTGTACGCTTCCAATACGAGCAGCATCCCGATTGCCAGTATCGCCGAAGCCGCACAGCACCCGGAGCGCGTCCTCGGAATGCATTTTTTTTCGCCAGTTCACAAGATGCCGTTGCTCGAGGTCGTAGTCACCGACCGCACGGACAAAGCGGCGACGATAAAGGCTGTCGCTTTCGGGAAAAAACTTGGCAAGCACGTGATCGTCGTGAACGATGGTCCGGGCTTCTATACCACGCGCATTGTTTCCGCCTTCATGAACGAGGCTGGCAAGTTGATAGATGAAGGCGCCGCGATTGATGAGCTCGATAGGGCGCTAACGGGGTTCGGCTTCCCGGTGGGGCCAGTGACACTCATGGACGAAGTCGGAATAGATGTCGGTGGAAAAATTGGCCCCATTCTGGCACAGGCATTCGGCGCCCGAATGGCCCCCGCCGATTCATTTCGTCGAGTGGTGGAGGCCGGACGCACGGGCCGGAAAGGGAGGAAAGGTTTTTACCTGTACGACGAGAAGGGCAAGAGAGGCGGAGTGGATGAAAGTGTGTACGAGCTGCTCCCAACGGGAACGCAAAGGAAGAGTCTCCCTGCAGGTGAGATGGTGGAGCGCACCGTTCTCGCAATGGTGAACGAGGCGGCACGCTGTCTGGAAGAAGGGGTTCTACGCTCACCGCGGGACGGCGATATCGGTGCTGTATTCGGACTGGGGTTCCCTCCGTTTAGAGGCGGTCCGTTTCGCTACATCGACAGCGAAGGCGCGGTTAACATTGTCACGAAGCTGGAGAAGCTCCACCGGGCTCTCGCTCCCAGATACGAGCCGGCCACACTCCTGCTCGACATGGCGAGGGAGGGGAAACGTTTTTACCCGGCCACAGGAAAGCCCGTGTGATACAAGAGCGGCATCCTCTGTTTCCTGTCCATCCTGTCGGTTGTTGTGGTGCGTACGTGCGCACCTTCGTTTGAGTTCGGCGCTCCAATGTTGCCGCATTTGTGCGATCGAACTCGTCTGCAATTGTGCTGGCACCGGTACTGGCTACTGTCGCCGGCACACGAACCAGCTGCTGACACTGGCATTTGTACGACAGTGGCGTTTTCTCACCAGTCTTCAGGAACACTCAATTCTTATGAAATCTCTCTATCTCATCGTTCTCTGCGCCGCCCTTACCGCATGCTCCGGCGGCGAACCAGCGGTATCCGATACCGCGGCTTCTGATACCGTTGCGGCTCCTGTTCCGGCCGCGAGTGCCGACGTCCCAGCCAACACGGCCACGGTCATGCAAGTGGTGCTTACGGGAGGCAAGGATCCGGGTACCTACAACGCCTCTTCGATGGGGAGAACGTGCAGTGTGGGAACAAACGAGATCGATGTTTGGGCCAGTCAATTCACGGATGACACGGCATCGAAGGGGCTGAGCACGCTGCAGGTCACGATTCCCGGCGCAGCGAAAGCGAAGGCGGGCGCGAGCGAGTTCAATGTCGGCATCGTGATCGGGAATTTCATGCAGGGAAACGACTACAGCATTGAGACGCGGTCCACGGTCAAGCCTTCGCGTGGAACCGGTACGGCGAAGGTTGATGACGATGGCACAACGGCAACTATCACTGTAAAGGGCACGACGGCCACCGGCGTCGGCATCGATGCGACCGTAAAGTGTATCAAGGTGTCGCGGGGTCGCTGATCCGCAGTGGCTTGGCAGAAAACCCGCAGCTTCTGATTACGGACCTTTGAAATTGGGACCTGCACTGGTCACTGGCGCTAGCGACTGGCTCTGACCCACTGATCGCTGGCACTGACCCGCTGACAACTGTTCACTGGCACTAGTCTCGGTCTTGAGTGATCGGGCTTTGTTTCGTCCCCCATCCGTGCTTTCGGCTAGCAAAGGAGTCCAGGTGCGACACATTTCAGCGCTCATTTCCCTCTCCCTTCTGCTCGCCTGCCAGAATGGAAACACATCACCCGGCACGCCGACTGAGCAGCCACAAACAGTTCGCGTTGAATTTCAGAAGGAATTCAGCATCCGCGTTGGCGAAACCGCCGAGCTTGCGTCTCCTCGGGCTCGTGTGACCTTTGTCGAAGTCGCCGCGGATTCCCGGTGCGCAGTTGACGTCCAATGTGTGTGGGAGGGAGACGCGGCTCTCGTTTTTGAGCTCAACGCCGCAGGCGGGCCCATCGCGCGCGATACCCTCCATACGTCCGCCGCCGGCGAGGCTCAATCAAAAAGCATGACGCTCGGCAAGGTTCGGATCACCCTTCGGGCTGTCGCGCCTCAACCAGGAAGCGACACGCCGACTCGCGCCGAGGACTATTTGGCTACGTTGATTGCAGAGGTGGTGGAGTAGCATTCGGCGCCTTCCTGTTTGGGTGCGCGGGTTGGTAGAATTCGTCGACTCATCCAACAGGACATAAATGCGTTCGAAGAAGCTTCTCACGTTAGCGCTGTGCGCCGTCGCCACTCCATTAGCCGCTCAGGGTGGTTCTTCTCAACTAACTGTCGACAGGATTTTCGACAAGCGCGAGTTCAGCAGCGCGCCGTTGCCAACAATACATTGGCTCAAGGACGGCGCCTCATACCTGGATGTGCGTCCAGCCGAGGGCGGCGGAAGCGATATTGTTCGAGTGGATTTGACCACCGGGCGGGTGTCGGTTTTGGCGCCGGCGTCGGCGCTGGTTGATGAAAGCGGGAAGCGAATCGAAGTCGAGGAGATCGCGCTTTCGTCGGATGAGTCCAAGGCGCTGCTCTTCCACCGTTCCGTGCGCGTGTGGAGGGCAAACACGCGCGGGATGTATCACGTAGTGCGCTTGAGGACGCGAAAGGTCCAGCCAATCGCGCGCATCACCAAACTTGCAGACGGAGCAGCTGCAAAAGCAGACACCACGGAGTCGCAATCCTTGAGCAAGGACCCGAGCTTCCTTGCGCCCAGTGTGGAAAGCAATCTGCAGATGTTCGCGAAATTTTCCCCGGACGGCCGCCATGTGGCATTCGTTCGGGACAACAACCTCTTCGTCACCGACCTGGCCAGCGGTGATGAGCACAGGCTTACGAGCGACGGTAGCTCCGACATAATCAACGGAACGACAGACTGGGTTTATGAGGAAGAGCTGGGACTGCGGGACGCATTCCGTTGGAGCCCGGACTCAAAGCGCCTGGCATATTGGCGCTTCGATCAAAGTGCTGTACCGGCATTTCCGATGGTTGACGAAACTTCGCTGTATCCGAGTGTTGCGGTTTTGCGGTATCCCAAGGCCGGCGCGCCGAATTCCCGCGTCACGGTTGGCGTCATTGCTGCGACTGGCGGTGAGACAAAGTGGCTGGATGTGGGATCGGACACAGGGCAGTATCTCGCCCGCATGGATTGGATTAGCGCCGACAGCCTCATAATTCAACGCATGCCGCGGAAGCAGAATCAGGTAGACGTTCTGATGGTCAGCGCGACGTCCGGGAAGGGCCGGACCGTTCTGACAGAGCGGGATTCGGCATATGTAGATGTTGAAGGAGAGGGAGCGATCGCGTGGATCAAGGGGGGCCGGCAATTCCTCTGGCGCAGCGACAGGAGCGGCTGGCGTCAGATATTTCTGCACGACCGCGACGGCCGCATGATCCGGCAGGTTACAGCTGACGGCGTCGATGTTCTCGCCATCGTGGCTGTGGACAGCGCTCGCGGAGATCTGTATGCTCTCGCGGCCGCGCCAACTCCCACGCAACGCCAGCTCTTCCGCTACTCCATAGAAGGCAAACGCGCGCCGCAAAGGGTTACGGCTGCAGAAGGCTCACATACCGTGACCATTGGGCCCACCGTGCGCTGGGCGGTGGATTTCCATTCGTCGGTGACGTCCCCGACTATCGCGACTTTGTACGAACTACCCGCTATGCGGTTGCGCCGAGTAATAACCGATAACGCGGCCCTCAAGGCGAAACTTGCGGCGCTGGAATCGCGTCCCGTGACCTTTTTCCAGATTCCCATGCCGGATGGCGTGAAACTGGACGCCTACCGTATCGTCCCACCTGGCTTCGACAGCACCCGAAAGTACCCGGTGCTGATGTACGTTTACGGCGGCCCAGCTTCTCCCACCGTCACAGATGCATTCGGCGGCACGCGACAACTCTGGCATCAGTTGCTCGCCCAGAAAGGGTACATCGTTGTGAGCGCGGACAACCGTGGCTCGGCTTGGCGCGGCCGGGATTTTCGCAAAACGACACAGTATAACCTGGGCAAGCACGAATCGGCCGACCAGATCGACGTGGCGAAATGGCTTGCGAAGCGGTCATGGGTGGACGGCGCGCGTATCGGCATCTGGGGGTGGAGCTACGGAGGCTACATGTCTACGCTCTGCGCCGGGAAAGGTGGTGAGATCTTCAAGGCCGCGATCGCCGTGGCGCCGGTGGCCGACTGGCGCCTATACGACACGATATACACGGAGCGCTTCATGTGGCTGCCGAGTGAGAACGCGGCAGGCTACAAGGACAGCGCGCCGCTCAATTTCGTCGATGGCATCAAAGCCAACTTCCTGCTGGTGCACGGAACGGGGGACGACAACGTACACGCCCAGCATTCCATCCAGCTCGCGAATCAAATGCAGTCGGCCGGAGTTCCATTTCAACTGATGCTCTATCCCAACAGAACGCACTCCATCGCTGGCGGCAACACTCAGTCCCACCTGTACGAGATGATGACGCGGTTCATCGTGGAGAAGTTGTGAGAAGAGCAAGGACAGGGGAGGATAGGGGACAAGGGACAAGGGACAGGGGACATGGGACGTGGGAAAGCGACAACGGGCGAGGAGAAAGGAAGTATGAAGTGAAGGAGTTCGCCGGCCCTCGTCCCTTGTCCCTTGCCCCTTGTCCCTGATTTCCCATGCTTCGTCAAGCCTTTCTCTTTCTGTCCAACCAGCAGCAGCTGTATGATTTCGCGAGCCATAACAGCATCGCGAAGAAGTTTGCGTCACGCTTTGTCGCGGGTGAGACGCTGGATACCGCGCTTCCCGCTGTTGCTGCTCTAAACGCAAAGGGAATCACGGCATCCCTGGACCTGCTCGGCGAAAGTGTCAGCACCGAAGCCGAAGCTCGGCGCGCAGGCCGGGAGTATATGGAAATGCTCGCTCGCATTCACGAGCGACGGCTGGACGCGAATGTCTCCGTGAAGTTGACCGCCATGGGTCTCGATATTTCCGAAGATCTTTGCGTCAATATCATGCAGGGAATTCTCGATCGCGCTCGCGAGTACGGTACTTTCGTGCGCCTCGACATGGAGGGTAGTGCGTACACGGAGCGGACTCTCAGGATGTTCGAGGATCGGCTGTACCCGTCGTATAACCAGAACGTCGGCATCGTGCTTCAGAGCTATCTGTATCGCACACAGGCCGACACGGAGCAGGCCAACGAGCGCAAATGCCGCGTGCGGCTCTGCAAGGGCGCGTATCAGGAGCCGGCAACGGTCGCATATCCCGAGAAGGCAGATGTGGACGCCAACTACGTCCGCTGCATGCACGCACTCCTTCAGAACGGGAACTATCCGGGCCTGGCTACGCACGACGAGACGATTATCGCCGAAGCGAAGCGGTTCGCCCGGCAGCATCACATTACATCCGACCGGTTCGAGTTTCAGATGCTGTACGGCGTGCGGCGCGACCTGCAGGAACAACTCGTGCGTGAAGGCTACCGTATGAGAGTGTACGTGCCATTCGGTACACAGTGGTATCCGTATCTGATGCGCCGTCTGGCTGAGCGTCCTGCGAACGTAGCGTTCATGGCGGCCAACGTGATGCGGGAGATGGTGTCGAAAAGACGATGAGCGGTCGCCATCTTCCAGCCGACCACTCCAAGGGCGATGAGAGTACCCTCGGCGGCTACATGGCCGTGCACGATCGCCCGGCGGCGTTCGAGGGAAGCGATGGTCTTTCCTATAGCGTATCGATCGAGTCGGAAAGAACCGGCGAATTACGCTCTCCCTGGAGCGCGTACCTTCTGTTCGTTCGCTGGGGCCGCGGCGAACCAAATGTCACAGGTCACCTCGAGTCTGGATTTCTCTCGAATTGCGCAACCGAGGAAGAATGCCGGAGCATTGTTGGAGCGCTGCCCCTGCATGACGTCAAGGTAATTCTGGAAACGCTGATTCTGGAACACGCTCCGGCACCAGACCGCCCGTGGTGGGAAGCGATGAACAGTGAAAGGTGACAGCATTTAATGACTGATCCCACTCGAGCCGTCGTTCTTAGTGGGACAGGGGGCGTGTGGCGCGTGCGAACCGACGCCGGCGAGACCCGCGAAGTCTCGATGCGGGGAAGGCTGAAGAAAGAAGGTGCGGTCAAGCTCGCCGTGGGGGATGAAGTGGTGCTGGAAATCGAGGAGCGGGGAGATCAGTGGGCGATAAGAGAGATTCTCCCGAGACGATCGAGACTGGCGCGGCGTGCACCAAGCGGCGCCTACGGAGAACGGATCGTCGCCGCCAACATCGATCAGGTAGTTACCGTGTTTGCCGCAGCGGAGCCGGAGCCGCACGAGCGGATGCTGGATCGTTTTCTGATCATAGCTGCCGCAAACGATATCGATGCGCGAATAGTCATCAATAAAGTGGAGCTGGTGGACAACGCAGCGGCGCGGTTCGCGGTGTATGAGAAGGCTGGTTATCCAGTGCACTACACGAGCGTGAAGCTGGGTGACGGGCTTTCCGCGTTGCACGAGGTGCTCGCGGGGCGTGTTTCCGCGTTGAGCGGTCCTT